>DATGVV010000758.1:0-3893 GCA_035299885.1 Chloroflexota bacterium
AGCGCCACGGACGGCGAAGTCTGGTGGTCAGCGCCCATAGTGATGGTCCCGCCACCGATGCTCGGTAGCTCCTTGGTGGCCGCCAGCCCCTTACGGATGCCGTCTCCTGTGAAGCCATTCTGCTCGATGGCGCTCTTGATCATCAGCACCATGTCATAGGCCTCCACCGCCGTGTACGAGGGCTCATAGCTCATCTTGGCTTGATAGGCGCTGGTGAACCCTGGCGCCTTGCTGGGATCGAACTTATAGGCCGCGTAGACCAGGCCCTCGGCCGCTGTGCCCGTCGAGTCGCGCCAGCTCTTCGTGGTGAAACAGCCCCCACCTTGATAAATGGTGGCGTTGATGCCGAGCTCTCGCGCCTGCTTAATGATGGCGCCGTCATCGGCGGTGCACTGGCCCTGTGGCAGGATGGCATCGGGTTTCGCATCTTTGGCCTTAGCCAGCAGGCCGCGGAAATCGGTGCTGCCTAGTGCGAACTTGGTCTCGTCGTAGCTGGCGCCCAGCTCCTGGGCGATTTTCTTGGTGATGGGCGAGAAATAGTCGGCAATGGGGTTGTTGGGGTAGAGGGCGAAGATGCTCTTGACGCCAACGGCCTTCCATTGCGCCTGCAAGAGCGGCGACGTCAGGGCGAAGGTGGGCGCATGCGCGAACGCCCAATCACTCTTAGCCACGAGGCCCGGTGACTCTGCCGGCGCGATGATGGGTACCTTGACCTGGTCGGCCAAAGCCATCTGAGCGGTGACGACGTTGGTAAAGGCCGTCAGCACCACCGGCACCTTATCCAAATCCACGACTTTGCGCATGGCCGCCACGCCGGCCTCGGGTGTGCTCTTGGTGTCTTCGCTCACGAGCTGCAATGGGTGGCCCATAATGCCGCCGGCCTTGTTGATGTCGTCCACGGCGATGGTGATGCCGGGCAAAATGTCGGCCCCAAAGGCGGCCAGCGGCCCGGTCAACGGATACGTCACCCCGAGCTTGTAGGCCTCACCGCTGGGCTTGCCGGCGGCTGCTCCTGACGCCGCCGGCTTGGCAGCGGCGCTGGCCGCGCCGGACGCGGCGGCTGCTGACGCCGGCGCGCTGGGCTTGGCCGCCGCGCTCGCGGCGGGAGGGGCCGATGCTGCCGAAGCCGGAGGGTTGCTGGCGGGAGTCGCGGCGCCGCCGCAGCCTGCGAGCGCAAGAGAAACCATCATGATGCCGAGTTGGCGTAGCCGAATCATGCAAAATGCTCCTCCATAGAAGTGCCAGCATGATACAGCAGTGGCCTCTCGTGCGGGTGATAGTATGGCGGCCGGTTCGTGCGTTATGGAATGGAGGCGGAATATGCGGTCTGATTTGCGAATCGCGGCAGCAATTCTGTGCGGACTGGCTCTGACAGCTTGCGGGGGCGCGTCAACGCCACCCGCTACCAGCGGCGCCGCAGGCTCGGTGGCGGCGCCCAGCACCGGCATCGAGGTCGGCCGCTATCAGGGAGGCGACCGCCCGCAGCTGCTCGAAGCAGGTGCCCGCAAAGAGGGCGCCGTCAACTGGTACACCGTCATGGCTGGCGACGCGATAGAAGCGACCGCCAACGGCTTTAAGCAGAAGTACCCGTATCTTAAGGTCGACGTCTTCCGCGCGGACGCGGCTGACCTTCTCACCCGCGCGAGCCAAGAAGATCAGGCTGGCAAGCGCGTCTTCGATGTGGTGGACGTGGCATCGCCGTACATCGATCAGCTGGCCCAGCAGTCCACGCCCTTCTTCTCGCCGTCCATTGCGAACTACCCGCCGGAGCTGAAGTTCGGGGTGAACGGCGCCCTCGTCCAGACCGCCAGCGACTGGACGACAATCATCGGCTTCGGCTACAACACCCAGCTCATCCCCGAAAGCGCGGTACCCAAGACGCAGGCCGATCTCCTGAATCCAGCGCTCAGCGGCAAGCTGTCGCTTGCCGGCACGGGTACCGGCTGGTACTGGGTTGGCTCGATCCTCAAGGGCATGGGCGAGGAAAATGGCCGCAAGTTCCTCGACCAGTTCGCCAAGCAGCAGAAACCGGCCGTCCAGCAAATCTCCGGGAAGGCGCTGCTAGACCTGATCGCCAAGGGCGAGGTGCCGGCCTCACCTACCATCTTCCGCGACCACGTCCGCCAGGCCGCCCAGAACCAGAAGGCCCCCGTCGCCTGGGTGCCGCTCGAACCTGTGGCCACCCTGGCGACCAAGATGGCCTACGCCGCCAAGGCGCCGCACCCCAACGCGGGCATGCTGTTCGTGGACTACATCCTAGGCGCCGAGGGGCAGCAGATCCTGAAGGACCATTTCTACACGACGGCCGGCGGCGAGAAGCTGCCGTATCAGCTATGGCTGCCCGGCGAGGGCAAACCAGCCGATGAGGCGGCCAAAGAAAACCAAACCTGGGCGGATTTGTTCAAGGGATACTTCAGGTAAGAGAATCGCCCTGGCGCTAGCTACTTTCTTTCCTCTACCAATTCAGGCTCGTCAGGTGCCCGCCGAACCGGCTGGCGCACCTCCAAGCCCCGGGCTGAGAGCACCATCTTGCGCCACTCGATGGTCTGCTGGTCGCTGACGGATAGCCGTTCGGGCCGATCGTAGTAAAGCTCAATTGCCCCGGGCGAATCCTGCTCGGAGAAGTTCTTGTTCATCGCCCAGTTATGGAACAGGCGCCATTGCAGGCGCTCGTGCAGCCGGCCAAACCAGGTTGGCCGCCTGGCGGAGTGGAAGTAGAACATCCGAGTTTCATTCTCATTCACCGGCACCGCCCAGCGGCTGTACATGTGGGTGCCGTAATTGATGCGCACGATGCTCGGCAGATGCTGGCCCATGTCCCACGCTTCGCTCACTTGGAAAGGCTCCCGGAACTTTCGGCGGACGCGGTCGGCCACCTCGAACAGCCAGGTCCACAGCAGGCGCCAACGGTACTTCGGCCACGTGGCGCCGAGTAAGGGGTAGAAGTCCTGATATGGCCGTCCTTTCCCGCTTCGACTTTGCTTGACGTCACCCCCGCGCCCTGGGGCGGCTAAGCGGTGAGCGCCGACGCGATAGGGCCGGCCGCGCAGAGGAAGTGCCGGGGGCAGCACCGGCCGCATCAGCATCAGCACCGAATTGCGGTGCACATAGCGAACGTGGGAGTCAGCGTAGTTCTCGACGGCTGGCCGCCAGTTGCTGATCCAGCCGCTGGTCCAGTTGAACACCAACGTGGCGGGCTCGAAAAACTCCTCGGGCACGTCCTGTTCGATGGGAACTGGTTCGCCCTTCCCCATCCACACGAACACGACGCCTTTCAGCGTCTCCGTCGGATGGGTTTTGGCGCGCAGCTTGCCTGGCATCGGCGATTCAGGGCCTTCGCCTAAGGCCGCGACGCACAAGCCGGTCTCGTCGAAGACCATGCCGTGATAGAAGCAAGCCAGTGTGCCCTTGACGTCACAATGGCCGCTGGATAGCTTGGCCCCCCGGTGCGGGCAGGCGTTGTCCAGCGCCACTACCTTGCCGCTGGCGCCGCGGAAGAAGCACAGATCCTGGCCCAGCATCTGGACGAACACGGGCTTCTTCCAGCCGACCTGCTTGTTCAGCAGCGCCGGATACCAGTACTCGCGCAAGCCGAGGACTGGCAGGAGCTGTCGTACATCGGTCGATCGGCGCGTGCTTGGCATGCTCGAGCTGCCGTTCCCGGCGTCACCCATTGGGGCGAGGAGTCAGCGAGGATTCTTCTACCGACATGCTCCAGGGTTACTAGCCTAGCGCGGCGTCTCGATGCGGGAATTCAATTGGCTATTCCTCTGTCTTGCTGAACTGCGCCGGTTCGGTCGCCGGCTTGTAGCGTTTCTCGAGGAACTGCTCGATGCTCTCCTGTCGCCGGCCGGGCTTTTGTAGAGAGCGCAGGTGTCCCGCTTTGGCCTCGA
>DATGVV010000759.1:0-3083 GCA_035299885.1 Chloroflexota bacterium
CGGTATATTCCGCCATGGTGAGCGGCAAAGAGCCCTTCGAAGGCATCGCGCCGGTGTCGATCGCCGGCGACGCGCAGTGCAAGGCGATGAAAATCACCTGGAACGACGGCCACGAGAGTGAGCTGACGTACGAGTGGCTGCGCTGGCATTGCCCTTGCGCCTCATGCGCCGGGGAAGGTGGCATTCCCGGGTCGCTGACGTACACTGCCGAGCTGACGCCGCAGCAGACCAACCTGGAGGACCTGCAGCTGGTCGGCGGCTACGGCGTCAGCCCCGTCTGGCAGGATGGCCACCATACGGGCATCTTCACCTTCCGCAACCTGCGCATGATGTGCCCCTGCGCGGACTGCGAGGCTAAGCGCCGGGAGTTGGCCGCCAGCCAGGCCACTCCACCCCGCGTTCCCTCACCCTAGCCCTCTCCCGGTCCTTCGCGGACGGCGAATGCGGGAGAGGGGACTATGCTCCTAGGGTGCCCCTGGCAATCGCGCTGACGGTGGCGCTGTCCGGGCTGTTTTGCGTGGTGTTCTCCACGCTGGGCGTGCTGCGCTACGCGGCCATGAACTCGCATCAGACGGACCTAGCGTTGATGGACCAGCTGGTCTGGACGACATTGCACGGGCAGTTCATGCGGACCACGCTGCAGGGCAGCTTGGACAACTTCCTGGCGTACCACATCGAGCCGATCATGGCCCTGATCAGTCCGCTGTACCTGCTGATTCCCAGCGCCGGCGTGCTGGTCGTGCTGCAGGTGATCGGGCTCGGTGTCAGCGCCATCCCACTGGCGCTGTGGGCGCACAAGCGGCTGGACAGCGGTTTGGCCGCCGTGCTGGTGGCGATTGGCTTTCTGCTGAACCCGGTGCTGGCCCACAACAACGACCTGCTGTTCGAGCAGATCCCACTATCGGTCCCATTCCTGACGTGGGGCTTCTACTTCCAGCTGCAGCGGCGCTGGAAGGCGGTGGGCGTTTGCCTGATCCTGGCGCTGGCCGTACGCGAGGAGATCGCCTTCGTGGTGATGGCCATGGGCTTGTATGCGCTTCTGGTCCAGCGGCAGCGCTTCGGCTGGGCAATCCTGGGCGGCGGCTTCGCCTGGGCAGTGCTTGCCCTGGCGGTAGTGATTCCGCATTTCAATGGCGGCCATGGCCTGTACTGGGCGACAGCCTACGCGTACCTGGGAGGTGACACACCGCTGGCGATCGCCCGCAACGCGCTGACGCACCCGCAGCTGGTGGTGCAGCACCTGCTCAGCCCGCCGCGACCGCTGTGGACGCTCGCGCTGCTCGCGCCGCTCGGCTTCCTGCCGCTGCTGGGCTGGCGGGTGGCCTGGCTGGCGCTGCCCACGCTGGGCTACCTGCTGCTGGGCGAAGGCTACTACGACTCCAACAGCTGGTACCCGGCGCCTATGCTGCCGTTCCTGTTTTTCGGGGCCATTGAGGGCATCGCGCTGCTGCGACGCTATGTGCCGGCGGCAGCTCCGGCAGTGTTCCTGGCGGCCGCGGCGGCCGTGAGCTTCCACCAGAACGGCGCCGGTCCGGGCACGAACTTCTACTTCCCGGCGGGCTACGACGTGACGCCCCACGCCAGGGCAGCTCAGGCCATGACGGCCTCCGTTCCCCGCGAGCTGAGCGTGTCGGCGACGCCGCAGATCATCGCCCACCTGTCGCAGCGAATGGACGTCAGCATCTTTCCCGAGCTGCTGGTGCCGCGGGACGTTTTTGCCATCGATTTCATAGGCTGGCGCGGCTGGCACGGTTATCCCGCGATGTACGACGACTACGACCAGGCACTCCGGCGGGTCCTGCGCGATCCGGCCTATGGCGCCTTCTACCAGGGCGACGGCTTGCTACTCCTCCGCCGGGGCGTGTATCCGGCGCCCGCCGCGCATCCCGCGGGCGTGCCGCTGGGCGGCAAGATCGAGCTCGTGGGCTTCGATGGGCCCGCCGCGATCCAGGCTGGGCAGCCGCTGACGGTGCACCTGCACTGGCGGGCCGGCGCGCCCCCGGACCAGCAGTACACCGTCTCGCTGCAGCTTGGCGGCGCGGCCGGCGACAAGCTGGCGCAGCGCGACAGCTGGCCGTGGGACGGCTACTTCCCCACGATGGAATGGCCGGCGGGCCGCGAGATCGACGATCCACACACGTTGAACGTGCCACCCTCGATTACGCCGGGCCAGTACCGCCTGTTCGTCAGCGTCTATGCCCTGGACAACGGCCAGGCCAAGCCGCTGCTGACGCCGGCGGGCGAGACGGGCGTGTTCATCGGGCCGTTCACGATTCGACAGTAAGATCGCCTCATGGCTGATTGGGCGCTGATCCTGGGCGCATCGAGCGGCTTCGGGGAGGCGACCTCGCTCGCCCTGGCCAGGGGTGGCTTCGACATTTTCGGCGTGCACCTGGACCGCCGACAGACGATGCACAATGTCGAGCGCATTACGGGCCAGATCAAAGATGCCGGCCGCGAGGCGCACTTCTTCAACATCAACGTGGCCGACCCGGAGAAGCGCGTCGCCATGCTGGACCAGGCCCAGGACCTGTGCGGCGGCCGGCCCATCCGCGTGTTGCTGCACTCGGTCGCGTTCGGCGCGCTCAAGCCGATGATCGCCAACGATCCGGCCGAGGCGCTGACGCAGCCGCAGATCGAGATGACCCTCAATGTGATGGCCAGCAGCCTGGTGTACTGGGTGCAGGACCTGGTCCAGCGCAAGCTCATGCGCGACTGGGGCCGCATCTTCGCGATGACCAGCGGCGGCTCGACGCGAGCCATCGCCAGCTACGGCGCGGTGTCCGCGGCCAAGGCCTGCCTGGAAGCATACATTCGCCAGCTGGCGGTCGAGCTGGCTCCGCGGGGCATCACGGCCAACGCTATTCGCGCGGGGGTGACTGACACGCCCGCGGCGCGCATGATCCCCGAAAGCGAAGCCCTCTTCGCCGAGGCCAAGCGAAAGAATCCGGCCAAGCGCCTGACAACGCCTGCCGACGTGGCCGCGTTCATGGCGTTGATGTCGCGGCCGGAGTCGCACTGGGTCAGCGGCAACGTCATCAACGTGGCCGACCCGGAGAAGCGCGTCGCCATGCTGGACCAGG
>DATGVV010000760.1:0-3942 GCA_035299885.1 Chloroflexota bacterium
TGGGCTCGTCGGATCGTGGGATCATCCTGTTCCGCAAGATGCTGAGCGAGCAGATCGACTTGGTGGAGCAGGGTGGCGACCCGCTGGGGCTGGTGTGGGATCCGGCCCAAAACGAGTGCATAAGCTTCGACGATGAGACGGAGTGGGCACGCTGGGAGCGGCGGGCGCGCGAGACGCACCGTCAGGACGTGCTCGACATCCTTCAGGCCGGCATTTCATTTCGCCAAGGCTATGTCGCGACAGTCGGAGCTAGGAGATGAGGAGCGAACCCATGTTGAACGCACGCACGTTGGCCGGCATCGCGTTGATCGGCCTGACACTGGCCGGCTGCGGTGGCTCGGCTTCGCCCGCGCCAGTGAGCCCTGCCAGTCCATCAGCTCCGGCGACGGCCCAGCCCAGCGCAGCCGCGGCGCAACCTGCATCGGGCGCCGCAGCCACGGCTTCGGCCAAGCCGGCCGGCACCTGGGACGACATGGTGGCAGCGGCCAAGAAGGAAGGGAAGGTCACGATCTTCGCCGCGCCGGATCCAGACTCCCGCACCAAGATCCCGCCGCTGTTCAAGCAGCGCTTCGGGATCGACGTTGAGTACGTCACCTTCGATGCCAGCCGCCTTGGCGCCCGCATGGAATCCGAGCGTGCGGCTAACCAGTACCTGTGGGACGTGGTGGTCACCGGCGCGGACACGGTGTACGGCTTGTTCGTTGCCCGCGAGTGGCTCGACCCGCTCAAGCCGGCGCTGCTCATGCCGGAGGTGGCTGATACGTCGAAATGGAAGGGCGGCAAGCTCTGGTTCCGCGATGCCAAGGGCGAATTGGTGCTTCAGATCTTCAACACGGTGTCAATGCCGGTGACGATCAACACCCAATTCGTGCAGCCCAAGGACCTCGCCACCGCCGATGCGCTGCTCGATCCCAAATGGAAGGGCAAGATCAGCGCCTTTGATCCAAGCGTTAATGGCACCGGTCTGGCCAGCGGATCCGCGCTGTACGTCAACAAGGGGCAGGAGTTCGTTACCAAGCTCTACAAGGAGCAGGTGGGGGCGCTGACCCGCGATTACCAGCAAGCGCCCGAATGGCTGGCGCACGGTACATATCCGATTGGGATCGCCGTCGGGCCCAACTATATGGAGCGCTACAAGAAAGCGGGCATGAACTTTGCCGAGCCCGAGTTCTCGGATTCGCCGGGCTCGGTAAGCGCGGGGTTTGGCCTGATCAACCTGATAAATAAGGCGCCGCATCCCAATGCCGCCCGCGTGTTTGCCAACTGGATGGCCAGCAAGGAAGCGCTCACCGTTTACGGCGAGACGCAGGGCCAGGTGCCGACGCGAAACGACGTCGACCCGACCTGGGCGCTGCCGACTCAGCTCCCGAAGGATGGCGTGAACTATCTCGACACCTATGCGCCCGATTTCGTGACTACCAAGCGGACAGCCGTCCGCGACTTCTACCAGAAGCTCCTGAGTTAGGCGGCCCATGGCGGGCGCGCTGCAGGGCATCCGTGTTCTAGAGGTCGCCAATTTCATAGCTGGCCCGTATGCCGCAATGTTGCTGGCCGATCTCGGCGCGGTGGTCATCAAGGTCGAAAACCCCGACGGCGGCGATCCGTTTCGCGGCTGGCAGTACGGCGGTGACCAGCCCACCTTCTGGGCCTACAACCGCGGCAAGAAGAGCATCATCCTCAATCTGCGCAGCGATGAGGGAAAGGACGTCCTCCGCCGGCTGGTTCGCAGCGCCGACGTGCTGGTGGAGAACTTGCGCCCCGACGTAATGGACCGGCTGGGACTTGGCTGGGCGCAACTGCAGGAGATCAACCCGCGGCTGATCTACTGCTCCGTCACCGGCTTCGGGCCAACCGGCCCATATTCTCTGTACCCGGCCTACGACGGCATCGGCCAGGCCGTGAGCGGCATGGTGAGTATGCTCACTGATCGACAGGCGCCGCAGATAGTAGGCCCTAATTTCTCCGACAGCCTGTCGGCTATGTTCGCCGCCTATGGCATCCTCGGCGCGCTGGTTGCCCGCGAGCGCACGGGCCGCGGCCAGCGGGTCGACAGCAGTCTTGTCGGCGCTACATTGGCGTTCATCAACGCGCCGGCCACCGAAACCCTTGCCGGCGGCCCGGTTCCCGGCCCCAAGAGCCGGCCCATAGCGTCGCAAACGTACGCCTGGACCGCCAACGATGGCTTGCCACTGACGGTACACCTCTCGTCGCCGCCGAAGTTCTGGCAAGGTCTGGCCAACGCAGTGGGGCGTCCGGAGCTGATCGAGGACCGACGGTTTCGAACGCAAGGTGATCGGCGAGCCCATTACGACGAGCTTCGCGATGAGCTGGCGCCCATTTTCGCCACTAAGCCGCGCGACGAGTGGATCGAGCTGCTGAGAGAGCTGGACGTGCCCTGCGCTCCGATCTATGACCTCGGCGAAGTGTTCGAAGATCCCCAGATCCGGCACATGGGCCTGCAGATCACCATCGAGCGCCAGCGCCGGCCGCCAATTCGGACGGTGGCGTCTCCCGTGAACCTCAGCGACACCCCATCACCGCGCCCGGCGCCACCGCCGGAGTTCGGCGAGCATACCGACGAAGTGCTTGCCAGCGTTGGTTACGATGTCGCCGAGATCGAGACATTGCGAGCCAGGGGGGTGCTTTCGGGTGCAACTGACTCTAACTGAGGAAAGTACCAGCCGGTACGCGCAAGCTGGACCGTACCGGGTCCATTACAACGAGGCTGGGGAGGGTCCGTGCGTCATCATGCTGCACGGCGGCGGACCAGGCGCGAGTGGCTGGAGCAACTACAACCGCAACGTGGAGGCCTTTGCCCAGCGCCACCGCACCCTGCTCGTAGATATGCTCACGTTCGGCAAGTCGGAATCCGTGACCTTTGCAGACGAGCCGGCCCATACAGTCAGGGCGCGGGCGCTGCGAGACTTGATGGACACGCTGGGCATCGGGCGGGCGAGCTTCGTTGGCAACTCGATGGGCGGCACCGTGGCCATGGCATTCGCGGTCGACTACCCCGAGCGAACGGACAAGCTGGTGCTGATGGGCGCGTCCGGGTTGCTGCCGACATTGATTGCGCCGCAACCGACAGAGGGCCATCGGCGGCTTCAGGAGGCGTTCGCCAATCCTACGGTGGAGACGATGCAGGCGCTCGTCAACGCCATGTTGTTCGACCCCTCCATCGTTGGCTCGGAGCTGCTGGAGGCGCGCGTGCAGGCCGCGCGTAACCCGGCGCACCGCGAAGCGACCGCCAAATCGCGCGGCGCGCCGCAGCGGGATCAGCGCGACGAGTTCCGCCGCATCAAGGCGAAGACGCTGATCATCTGGGGGCGCGAGGATCGGGTCAATCCTCTGGAGATCGGACTGCTCCTCCTGCGCGACCTTCCCGACTCTCGTCTGCTCGTCTTCAAGAACTGCGGACACTGGGCACAGGTGGAGCATGCCGGCGAGTTCAATCGCGTGGCGCTAGGATTCCTCGCCTCCTGAGCTGACGGCTAGCCGCCGCCGGAGATGGCGGGGTCAAGGTCTGGATGCTCTACGAAGGCCTTCCGCAGGTCTTTGGTGGCCTCTAGCCAGTCGGCGCCCTGCGGCAGGAACACACCGCCGGAGCGTTGTCGATAGATCTCGGGAGTGTCGACGCCGGGCGGCGTCACGTTCTTGTCAGCCAGCGCGCGGACGGCGTCCAGGAGCGCACGGCGTACCCGAATGACCATGGCGTCGGCAGCGCCAAGATGCTCGCTGCCGCGGTCGTAAATGGGACCCATGCTCTCGGTGATGGCCTGGTCCTGGGTGTGCACGCCGGGGATGCCTGTAAATTCGCCGCTCCGCTGCTTCTCGCGGTCGATCAGATAGTCATTGGCGGCGTTAGCCTTCAGCCGGAAGCGGCCATACCAGTCGGTGGTGTTTGGCAACAGCTCCCAAGGGCCGGTGCCGGGAGCCCTGATG
>DATGVV010000761.1:0-3762 GCA_035299885.1 Chloroflexota bacterium
GCGTGGTGGTCACGGCCCAGGGCGGCCGCCGCCTGGGTACCCGCGAGCACGGGATAGCGATCGCCGGAGAGTAGCCGGCTGCGCTACATCTCTCTAGCCGATACCGAGCGGCTGGACATCCGCATGAGCGAGGTGGTGCCGGCCGTTGAAGAGGCGTTCCGGCTGGCAAGCGAGGGGCGGTCCGTGGTCGCGCCGCGCGTGCGGCTGCTGCACCCGCCGCTGCCCCGGGGCAGCCAGGGTGAGGGGCGGCCATGGGAGCGCGATCTGCGCATCATCCCGGGAGCTCTCGAAGGCATCGGCTTCGGCGTGCGGCTGGGCGGCTCGCTTCGCAAGAAGGCGGGCGGCGTCATGCTGGCACTGTGGGACTGGGAAAGCATGAGCCTGCTGGCGATCATCTCGGATCACCTGGTCCACGCCGTCCGCAGCACAGCGCCCGACGGCGTGCTGGCGAAGTATCTGGCCCTACCGGATGCGTCGGTCCTTGCCGTCATCGGCTCTGGGCGGCTGGCCCGCTGGCGGCTGAGGCGATCTGCGCTGTCAGGCCCATTCGGCAGGTGCGCATCTGGAGCCCCACACCGGGGCATGCGACGGCATGCGTGGATTACCTACGCCCCCGCGCCCCGGCAAACATGAACTTTGAGGCGGTGGCCAGCGCCGAGGCAGCCGTTCGCGAGGCGCACATCGTCGCCACGGCTACCACCGCGCGCGAGCCAGTCCTGCGCGGCCCGTGGCTCAGCGCCGGCTGCACCGTGATCACGAACCGGCCGGAGGAGCTGGACGCCGAAACCGTGCGCCGCGGCCGCCTGGTGACCACCTATCGCGAGGGTACGATGGGACACGTCCCTCCCTACCAGGCGCTGGTTGAAACGGAGGGCAGCTTGCCAGAGTTGGGTGAGATCATGGGCGGCCGCGCACCCGGTCGGGTCAATCGGGATGAGATCCTCGTGGCGCTCAATCCCGCCTACGGCGTGATCGATGCCGCTGTCGCACGGTTCGTGTACGACAGGGCCTTGCAGTCCGGGGTTGGCCTGGAGCTGGAGCCCTAGCTCGACGCGATCAACGAGGCCCGGCGGGAGAGCAAGCCCACCCGGGCGGCCACGAGCGTGATCACGGACATGCCGGCCACCATGGCCATGCCTATCGCCGCGACCAGGCCCACCTCGCCGGCCTCCCACTGACGCCACAGGTAAGAGGCTAGGACAGTGTTCTCGGGCCCGGTCTGGAGCATCAGCGGCAGCGTGACCAGGCGCAGCGCTTGGATGGCCACCCACACCCACAGGCTGGCCAAGGCGGGCAGCAGCAGCGGCGCTACGACACGGCGCACGGCCCCCAGCGGCGAGGCCCCGCTGGTATAGGCGGCATCCTCCAGCTCGCGGTGCACCTGCACCAGCGTGGCCGACATGCTGCGCGTGCCGTAGGCCAGGAAGCCGGTGCCGAGGCCGATCACGATGATGGCCAGCGTGCCGTAGATCGGGATGAAGTCGAGCCGCACCCAAAACCAGATCAGAGCCAAGCCCAAGATCACGCCCGGCAGGCCGTGGGACACGAAGGCCAGCTGGTCCAGCAGCCGCCGCGCGGGGAATTTGCTGCGCGTCGTGATCCAGCCGATAACCAACGAGCTCAGCACCGTGGCCGTCGCCGTGACCAGGATGACCAGCAGGGTATTGGCCGTGATGCGGGCCAGCTCGGCGCTGCCGAACAGCCTCTGCCAGCTAACGGCGGTCACCTGCTGCAGGGAGGCAGCCGTGGGCTGCAAGATGCGCGGCGTAATCGAGGTCCACAGCAGCACCAGCAGCGGCAGCGCGATAGTCACGAACAAGTGCAGCGCCAGCAGTGCGGCGGCTGGCCAACGCCAGCGTCCCAGGTTGATTGTGCGCGGCCGGTAGCCTCGGCCGGTAACCACGGCGAAACGGCTGGCGTCGCGCGTCACCCGAGCGTAGATGGCCAGCCCAATGACATTGATCAGTAGGTACAGCATCGACAGCGCGGCCGCCGCTCCGTAGGAGTTGCCGCCGGCCGAGGCGGCGGCGCTGGTGTAGCTGTAAATGAGGGTGCTGAAGACGTATACCCGGCCCGGCAGGCCCATGATGCCGGGCACCTCAAAACTGCTGAGGACCGTGACGCCCATGTACAGCGCGATGGATAGCAGCCCCGGCAGCAGCAGAGGCAACGTCACTCTTCGCGTGATCGTCCGGGCCCGAGCGCCGGCCATGGCAGCGGCCTCTTCGACCGCTGGGTCGAAGCGCAGCAGCAGCGGCACGAGGAGCAGGAAGCCGCTGGGCACAGCGCGCAAACCTTCCAGAATGATCATCGCCGGCAGGCTGTAGGCGCTGAACGGCGCGCTATCCAGGGCGAAGGCGCCCATCAGCAGCCGGTTCACGAAGCCGATGCGCGGGCTGAACAGCAGCACCCATACCATCGACTCCAGCATGCCAGGGATGATGAGCGCCAGCGGCAGCCCGGCATAGGCCAGCCATTTGCAGGGCATATTGGAGCGCGCCACGAGCCAGGCAAACAGCAGCGACAGAGTCAGGCCGAGGGTCAACGCGCCCGCGACGTAGGCAAACGTGTTGGCCATAACGCGATAGGTGAGGGGGTCGGCGTAAACGCTGACGTAGTTGTCTGCCGTCAGGCTGGCCCAGGTGAAGTCGCTCGGCAGCCGCGCGCCACTGAAGCTGCCCAGCACCAGCATCCCCACGGGGACGAGCACCAGAAAGCCGACGATCGTGAGCACAAGCCAAGGTAATTCCTCTCCCATCGCAATGGGAGAGGCTAGGTGAGGGAACTTAGTACGAATAGGCGGCAGCGCGAGCGGCCCAACGGGCCGCGACACCCTCACCTAGCCTCTCCCGCAGGCGGGAGAGGAACAGTCTTCGCGCTCAGCCGCCGATCCACAGCGGTTGCCACACCTTGCGGATGGCCGGCATGAAGGCCGGCTCATCCTCCGGGGTTTGGGACGCCCACGGCTTACTCTCGAACACGTCCGCAAACATGCCCAGGTACTGCTTGTCCTGGCGCAGGGCGGGATGCGTGGGCGGGGCGAAATCGGCCTTGCTGTAGACCGCCTGCCCCTCTCTGCTCAGAAACCAATTCACGAATACCTTCGCGGCGTTTGGGCTGGGCCCCTTGGCCAGGATGACCATATCCGAGAAGGACACCGGCAGCGGATCGGGGGTGTACCAGCTGACAGGCGTCTTCTGCTCCACCAGACCCTGGATGCGGTAGGGAGCGGCCGGGATGAACAGGTCGAACTCACCCGCGCCCAGCAGCTTGGCTGACGCGTCCAAGCCTTCCTTACGTCGCTGTGGATCGTTGGCAAAGAGCCTCTTCAGGAAGTCGGTGGTCTTGTCCGGCCCCCACGTCTTCCAGAGATGGAGCACCCACAGCTGCGGCCGATCGGCCAGGCCGAAGCGGCCCTTCCATTTGGCCGTGGTCAGCTCCTCCCAAGTCCTGGGCAGGTCGGCTTCCTTGAGCTTTTCGGTGTTGTAGCCGATCGCCCAGAACTGGATGCGGAAGCCGGCATACATATCCTTGCTGTCGCGGAATGGCACATCATAGTTGCCGTAGGCAGGCAGGTCGTTCAGCGGGGTCAAGGCGTTGGCGTTGCGATACTCCGACAGGAACCCGCCGATGCCCTGCACCACGTCAATTCGGTTTCGGCCAGCCTTCAGCTCGGTGAGGGTTCGGATGGTGCGGACCTCTTCAGTGCCCTGCTGATACTGGACCTCAATGTCCGGGTAGCGCTTGCGAAAAACCTCCATG
>DATGVV010000762.1:0-6522 GCA_035299885.1 Chloroflexota bacterium
GAAAGCCAGCATAGTGGTGGATCGAAGCGCATCGGCCCAGCCGAATGGCTCTTGCCCGGCCAGGGCGACCCGATCGCCGATAAAGCTGACAAATCGGCTCGCAACGATGGCCGTCCACGGCACTATGGCCAGCACAGCGGCGACATTCGCTAACCACCAAGCGCGCGGTCGCCGCCTGGAGAGCAAGAGAGCCAGATTCAGCCCGACGAGAGCCAGGCCGGAATAGGCCCACGTGTACAGGGCAGCTGCAGCCGAGGCCCCATAGAGCGCCCAGCGCGCATTGGCGTGCCGCTGCCAAGCGCTGATCTGAGCGTACGCAGCGAGCGTGACAAAGAAGCAGGCCAGCACGTGCATGCGCGCTTCTTGGGAGTAGTAGATGTGGAAGGGGGCTAGCGCCAGCGCTCCGGCCCCTACTACGGCAAGCTGGCGCCGCCCGGCAAGCCGCAGAACCTGATAAAGCAATGGGATGGTCAACACACCTGCGCACACGGACAGGAAACGTACGGCGAATTCGCTCAAGCCCGCTAAGCCGGCCCAACCGTACAGCAGGAGGAAGTGCAGTGGAACGTGGTCCGCCTCCAGATGCTGCGCAATGTAGAGAGGCCCCCGGCGGGCGATGTAGATAGAGGATGTTTCGTTAAACCAGAGCGACTGCGAGTCGAGATATAGGACGCGCAGTCCGAAGCCGAGCAGCACAACCCTGTGCATCAGCAGGCCGCATCTCGGCACGCGCGGAGTCTACATCACGGCTTGCGACTGGTAGCCAGCCCCCGGGCGGTCAGCGCACCTGGCGCCCTCACCGACCCGCTCCCTGTCCAAAGGGAGAGGGATGGATGGAGGCGCGGAGTCTAGTCACGGCTCGCGCTGGTATAGTCGGGGCCGATGCTGCGAGCGGCGATGATCGCGGTGCTCGGCATCACCTTCTGGCTGGGCACCCACGATCTCGAGGTCCAGTCGCTGTGGCCCGACGAGGCGTACAGCTGGGAGATCGCCAGCAAGCCGCTGACGGCCATTGGGCAGGACGTGCTGAGCGATCAGATCCACGTGCCGGGCTACTACTTTCTGCTGCACTACTGGCTGCAGGCCGCCGGCAGCTCGCCGTACAGCATGCGCTTTTTCTCGGTGCTGGCTGGTGTAGCCGCGGTGGCGGCGCTGACGTCGTTGGTGAAGAGCATCGCCGGGGCCCGGGCCGCGGTGCTGGCAGGCTTGCTGGCGGCGGTGCACCCGTTCCTTCTGTACTACCTGCAGGAAACGCGCATGTACAGCCTGCTGCTGGCGGTTGTCCTGATCGAGCTGCGGCTGCTGGTCCGCTGCATCAGGCGGCCGGCGTCGTGGCGCTGGTTCGGCTACGGCGGCATGGCTGCCGCGAGCCTGTACACGCACTACACGGCGGTGGTCCTGCTGCCGGTGGCGGCGCTGACGCCGGCCCTCCTTAAAGGGCGCGACTGGCGGCTGCTGCGGACGAACGCCGGGGTGCTGCTGGCGGCCTGCGCGCTGTTTGTGCCGTGGGCGTTGTTCGGCATTCGCCAGTTCAACACGTTTGCGCCGCTTACGGGAGGCCACGTCAACCCCGGCCGGTTCCTAAGCGACTATGCGCTAGCGGCCAACCTGGGCGAAGTCAGCTTCGAGACTCGCCAGCAGCTCGCGGCTTCCGTGGCACCCTGGCTGTTCGTGGCGGCGGTCACGGCGTTGGTGATGCTCGGGGTTGTGAGGAAGCGGGCCGGTTTCTGGCTTGTGTTGTTCCTTGTGCCCACGGCGCTCGTCATCGGCATCGCGATCAACGGGCGGGACTTCTCGCCGCGCTACGCCATTGCCTCGCTGGCCGGCTACGTCCCGCTTGTCGCGCTGGGCCTGCTGGCGCTCCCCAAACTGGCTTTGCGGGTGGTGTGCGGCGCAGTCGTGATCGGCGGGTTCCTGTGGTGCGACCGGCTGTACTTCACGGATCCGGAGTTCCAGCGACAGGACTTTCGAGGAGCGGTCGCCTACGCCATGGATCACGCCGTGCCCTCGGACGCGATCATCCTGCTGAGCGACGTCCCGCTGCGGCGCATCTGGCACTACTATGGTCCCTCTGAGCCGGAGCCACGGTCGGTGCGGCCCCCAACCGACGATGCCTTGCGGTCCGCGATCGGCGATTCAGACCGGGCCGAGCTGGTGCTGTGGCAGGACTTCGACGACGATCCCCAACATCGCGTGAAAGCTTGGCTCGACCGCGAGCAGCACTCCATCTTTGGCTGGGGGTCGGGCGAAGTGGCCGTCTACGGCTACTTCACGCGGGATCCGTATGCCGACGAGCCGCCGCCGGGGCTTACCCCAGTGGGCGCAACATTCTCGAACCAGATCCAGCTGGTGGGCTACCGGGAGTGGAGCGGGGTGCAGCATCGAGGACTGCGGCTGCAGCTGGTGTGGCGGCGGCTGCAGCCGCTGGGCCGCGACTACCGCGTGTTCGTGCACCTGGTGGACGCGCAGGGCGCCAACCTGGCCATCGCCGATCACCGGCCGGCGTTCGATACCTTGAATCTCAGTCAATGGCAGGGCAAGCTAATGGTGATCGACGAGTACGACCTCAGCGGCGACTGGAGGCCCGGCGAGCGGCTGGAGATTGGCTTGTACGATCCGCCTTCGGGCGAGCGGCTCTCACCCGCAAGTCTGCCGCTGCCGCTGGATCCACGCTAGACAACAAAGACCAAGCTAGCAGTTTGTCTCTAGCAGACGAGCGGCGAGGCCCCTGTTATGCAGTGTATGGGGGCATGAAGCCACAACTTGAGCCCCTTCATGGGGGATGGGCAGCCAAGGGTGAGGGCTGGACGGCCTACGGACAAACTCGGCGCGACGCCTTGCGGACATACCGCCTGGCGAGAAGGGCAGGCGGGACGCGGCGGCGTCCCAGCGGGCGCAGCAACCGCAGCCGCCTTATCGCTCGCTGGAGTTAACGCCCAGCCCCTGCCGCCGGGCTCCCTCACCTAGCCTCTCCCACTGCGGTGGGAGAGGAACTCGAGGCGCGGAGCTGGCCGCAGCCGGCGACAATGTCGACGCCTTTGGAGTAGCGAACGCTGACGGGCACGCGGGCAGCGCGAAGCACCTCCTCGAAGCGCCGGATGGCCAGCTCGTTGGGGCGGCGATAGGCATCCCCCTCAACCGGATTGAGGGGGATGAGGTTTACGTGCGCCAAACGGCCCCGGAGTAGGCCGGCCAAGCGCTGGGCCTCGTGTATCGAGTCGTTCACGCCTGCGATCAGTACGTACTCGAAGCTGACGCGCCGGTGTGTGGTGTGGGCGTACTCATCGCAGGCTGTCAGCAGCTCCTCGATGGGCCAGCGGCGGTTGATGGGAATGAGCTCGTTGCGGCGTTCGTCGATGGTGGCAGCTAGCGACACCGCGAGGTTGACCTGCACCGGCTCAGCAGCCAGGCGCCTAATCTCAGGGACGAGTCCGCAGGTCGAGACGGTGATGTTGCGCGCGCCCAGGCCAACGCCCTCGGGCGAGTTCAGCAGGCGGATGGCGGCCAACACGTTGTCGTAGTTGTCGAGCGGCTCGCCCATGCCCATGAAGACCACGTTGGTGACGTGGCGGCCCTCGTCCTTGAGGATGTGGCCGAAGTGCAGCACCTGATCGACGACCTCGTCCGGCGTGAGATCGCGCCGCCAGCCGCCGTGGCCGGTGGCGCAGAAGGAGCAGCGCATCTTGCAGCCGGCCTGGCTGGAGACGCAGACGGTGTTGCGGTCTTCGTGGCGCATCAAAACTGACTCGATGAGCTGGCCATCGTCGAGCTGGGAGAGCAGCTTGGTGGTGCTGCCGTCTGTCGATTGGACTTCGTCGATCGGCTTAAGGGTGCTGAGCGGCCGGCGCCGCTGGAGCTCCTCGCGTAGGGCCAGCGGTAGGTTGCGCATCTCGTCGTAGTCGCGAGCGAGCTTGCGGTACTTCCAGCCGGCGATCTGGCGAGCCCGGAATGGGGCCTCGCCCAGGTCCTTCAAGATGTCGCGAAGCACCACCTCGCGAGCTTAGCGCGCGCTGCCGGTCCTCAAAGGCCTAGAACGCATGTGCTACGCTCGTCTTGCGCGGCCAAAAATGTGCGGAAATGGTTTCCTGAACTGGCCCACGGCGATGCTCTTGACAAGGGGCCGGAATCTCTACAATACCGCTCGTTATCGTGCTAGTTTGAGGAATTTTTTATGAAAGTCGTTTTCATCCAGAACGTCGATAAGCACAAAGCCGGCGAGGTCAGAGACGTGGCCGACGGTTACGCTCGCAACTTCCTACTGCCGCGGGCTCTGGCGAGGGCGGCCACGCCCGACGCGCTCAAGCAGCTGGATGTGCAGCGTGAGGCCGAGGAGAAGCGCGCCGCCCGCGAGCTGGCGGAGGCCCAAGCGCTGGCCGATCAGGTCGCGGGCATCAGCCTGCGCATCACTGCCAAGGTGGGTTCGGCCAAGCGGCTGCACGGCTCGGTGGGAGCCGCCGACGTGGCCGCCGCGCTGAAAAAGCAGCACGCCATCGAAGTAGACCGCCATGACGTCGACCTGGCGGAGCCCATCAAGCGCCTGGGCGATTACCAGGTGCCCATCAAGATAGGCCACGGCTTGGAGCCGAAGTTGAAGGTGACGGTAGCGGAAGCCGAGTAGTTGGCCATTGCGCCGGCCGCGCTGGAGCGGCTTCCGCCAAGTAACGTCGACGCCGAGCAGGCGGTCATCGGCAGCCTGCTGCTCGATCGCGATGCGCTGGTCAAGATCAGCGGCTGGCTGCATTCGGACGACTTCTTCCGGGACAGCCATCGCTTCATCTACGAGGCGATGCAGGAGCTGTACAACGCCAACGAGCCGAGCGACATCGTTACCGTCACCGATAGGCTGGAGCGCAAAAGCCAACTGCCGGCCGTGGGCGGCGTGGCCTACATCCATTCGCTGGCCACCGTGGTGCCGACGGCCATCCACGTCGAGTACTACGGCCGAATCGTCCAGCGCACCTCACTCAAGCGGCGGCTGATTAGCGTCGCCCAGCGCATCGTCACCCTGGGTTACGACGACGAGCTGGACGTCGAAGACGCCTTCAACCTGTCCGAGCAAGCCCTCTTCCAGCTGATCCAGCGCCGTGTCGAGCACGACTTCGTGCCGATCGCGGACGTCCTGAGCGACTACTTCGAGAACCTCGAAGAGATCCTGCGCAATGCGGGCAAGCTCACCGGGCTGCCGAGCGGCTTCTCGGAGCTGGACAATAAGCTGGGCGGCTTCCAGAAATCGGACTTGATCATCCTGGCAGCGCGGCCTGGCATCGGCAAGACAGCATTCATCCTAAATTTGGCCGACCACATCGCCCAGACGGGCGCAGGCGTGGCTATTTTCAACCTGGAGATGTCCGCCGAACAGCTCGTTCAGCGCATGGTCGCCTGCCGGGCCGGCGTGAACCTGCAACACCTTCGCACGGGCGCCCTGCCCGATTGGGAGCACTCGCGCGTTATCGACGCCATCAGCAACATGTCGGGCCTGCCGATCTTCTTCGATGAGTCCGGCGAAGTCTCGATCACGGAGCTACGCAGCAAAGCTCGCCGGTTGAAAGCCGAGCACGGCATCAGCATGGTGATGGTGGATTACCTACAGCTGATGCACGGCAGCGCCAACCGCAGCCGCGACAACCGCGTGCAGGAGGTGTCGGAGATCACGCGGCAGCTGAAAGCTATGGCCCGCGAGCTGGAGCTGCCGGTTCTGGCCGTGTCGCAGCTCTCGCGTGCGATCGAAAGCCGGGGAGGCGAGAAAAAAAGGCCCTTGCTCTCGGACCTACGCGAATCCGGCTCGATCGAGCAGGACGCCGACATCGTGATGTTCATCAGCCGCGATGAAGACAATGAGGATCGCCGTGACCAGGCGGACATCCACATCGCCAAGCACCGCAACGGTCCCACCGGCGAGGTGGCGCTGCAGTTCTTCGGTCCCTACCAGCAGTTCGCCGATCTGCCCATCCGGCCAGCGCCGACAGAGTTCTCGTGAAGCCGTTCACGGGCTTTCCCAACGCCAAGGACGTCGTCGTGCTGCCGCTGGCCTTTTTCGACCAGCTGTTGCCGCAGATGGACGACCTGGCTGAGCTGAAGGTGCTACTGCACATCGTGGCGCTGCTGCAGAAGCAGAAGGGCTGGCCGCGCTGCGTGTCGCGCAGCCAGCTGCAGCACGACGAGCTGCTGCAGCACAGTCTGGCCGCCATGGGCGACTTGCGATCGTTGGAGGACGTGCTCGATCATGCGCTGGAGCGAGCGTCACAGCGTGGCTCACTGCTTCGTCTTACAGTGCACGATGGCGAGCAGGCGGAGGAATGGTTCCTCCTGAATACCGAGCGCGGCCGTGCCCTGCTGCGCGACTTGAAGGGCTCTGGCGAGGAGGCCAGCGAGCTCCGAAAGCGGCTGGGCACATCCGAGACGGCGGCCATCGACGTCAGCCGGCCCAACGTGTTCTCCATGTACGAGCAGAACGTGGGCTTGCTGACGCGCATGATCGCCGAGGAGCTGATGGAGGCCGAGGCAACCTACCCCGAGGTGTGG
>DATGVV010000763.1:0-2060 GCA_035299885.1 Chloroflexota bacterium
GGGAGTCCTTCACCAACTAGCGCCCTATCCTTGTTCTTATGCCGGAGATGGCCGAACTGAAAGCGGCTTTGGAGAGCATCCTGTTCGTGGCCGATCAGCCGGTCGATCTGCTCCAGGTGCGCAAGGTTCTGGACATCCCGATCGAGGCCATCGAGGACCTGCTGGCCATCCTGACCGAGGACTACAAGGACCGCGGCATCAGCATCGCTCGCCTGAAAGATCGCGTCCGGATGGTTACCGCGCCAGAGTCGGCGCCGTACGTGCAGGCTTTTCTAGGCCTGGAGCAGACCGTCCGTTTATCCTCGGCCGCGCTCGAGACGCTGGCCATCGTCGCGTTCAAGCAGCCCGTAACCCGCTCGCACATCGAGGCCATCCGCGGCGTCAACAGCGATGGTGTGATCGCCACGCTCGAAGGCCGTGGCCTCATCGAGGAAGTCGGCCAGCAGGAAGGTCCGGGCCGGCCGCTGCTGTACGGCACGACCATGGCCTTCCTGCAGCACTTTGGCCTGGAATCGCTCGACGAGCTGCGCAAGCACGAGCCGGGCGCGTAACGGCGCTCTTACAATCCCGACGAGTGGCAACCAACCTTCCCGCAGAGTTGACCAGCTTCGTCGGCCGCGAACGCGAGCTGGCGGAGGCCAAGCGGCTGCTGGCCAACACCCGGCTGCTGACGCTCACTGGCCCAGGCGGCGTGGGCAAAACCCGGCTGGCGCTGCGCCTGGCGGCCGCCGAGGCCGAAGCCTATGGCGACGGCGCCTGGCTGGTCGAGCTGGCGTCGCTAACGCATGGCACGCTCGTTCCGCAGGCGGTGGCGACGGTCTTTGGCCTTGTTGAAGAGCAAAGCGGCGCCCTGACCCACAGCTTGATGGACTATCTGAAGGCGCGCGAGCTGCTGCTGGTACTCGACAATTGCGAGCACCTCTTGGAAGCCAGCGCCGAATTGGCGCTCGCATTGCTCAAGACCTGCCCGTCCTTGATCGTGTTGACGACCAGCCGTGAGCCGCTGAACGTGCCGGGCGAGGTGGCCTGGCTGGTGCCCTCACTCGGGGCGCCTCGTGGCCCAGCCCTCGAGCAGGTACGCGGCGCCGAAGCAGTCCAGCTCTTCCTCGAACGGGCCAGCGCCGCGCGGCCGTCGTTCGAGCTCACCGCGGACAACGGCGCTGCCGTGGCCCGTATTTGCCAGCGCCTGGATGGCATTCCGCTGGCCATCGAGCTGGCGGCGGTCCGCACGCGCACGCTGGCCGTCGAGCAGATCGCCGATCGGCTGGACAACCGCTTCGACCTGCTGATTGGCCCCCGCCGCGGCTCCGTGCCACGGCACGTGACCCTGAAGTCGCTGGTCGATTGGAGCCATGAGCTGCTGTCCGAGCCGGAGTGCGCCCTCTTCCGGCGCTTAGCCGTGTTTGCCGGCGGCTGGACCATCGAGGCGGCAGAGGCGGTGTGCGCCGGTGCGCCTGTCGAGGACGTCTTGCAGGTCCTCACCACCCTGGTGGAGAAATCGCTGGTGCTGGCCGAGGACCGCGGCGTCGACATACGCTACCGCTTCCTGGAGGTAATTCGCCAGTACGCGGCCGAGGTGCTGCGGCCTTCGGGCGAGTTGCCTGAGCTGCAGCGGCGCCATGCCTTGTGGTTCCTGGAACGTGCCAACATGGCAGGGCCACGCGTCTTTGGCCCGGCCGCAAGCGTCCAGTTCGCGCAGCTGGAGGCCGATCGCGACAACCTGCGAGCTTCACTCGAGTGGTCCAAGGCCAATGACATCATGCTGGGCCTGGAGCTGGCCGGCACGCTGATGCAGTTCTGGTACCGCTTCGGCTACCTGACCGAAGGCCGCCAGCACCTCGGGGATCTGCTGTCCGCCTCGGCCCCAGCTTCGCCCGCTGGCGAAGAGCACACGCGCTGGGCAGCGGCCCGGGGTCGCGCGCTGCTGGCCGCCGGCCGGCTGGCCATGCGCCAGGGCGCAGCCCAGGCGACGGAGCTGCTGGACGGCAGCATGGCGCTGGCACGCGAGCTGGGCGACCCGCGCGCCCTGGCGCTGAGCCTGTCCTATCGGGGCCGGCTGG
>DATGVV010000764.1:0-7302 GCA_035299885.1 Chloroflexota bacterium
CCCGCCGGGCAACGCCGCGGATGGCCGCATTCAGCCCAGGCGCGTCACCGCCGCCGGTGAGGATGCCGATACGCACTCGGATAGGTTAGAGCAGCGATCGGTTCGCCCCATCAGCGTGTGGCCGGCTTTTCGCCGAGGTAGAGCGTCTGCTTTCCGAAGAGCAGCCACGCGGCGGGAAGGGCCAGATATGCACGCACAAGACGAGGGTGCTGCGGCAGCCGGCTCTTGGTCGTGTACGGCAAAAAACGAGTGATGACCTCTTTGGTGGCGAATCCTGCCATGCCGGCAGCCTCGGCAAGGCTCTTCTCGGTCAGCGCCGTCTGGTGGTCGATGAAGTCCCAGTACGCACCGCCGATCAAGCGCACGTTTGGCTGCAGGATCAGCACCCGCCCACCGGGTCGAAGGAGCGAGAAGGTGACGCGCAGCTGCTGCAGCACCGCCTCGGTCGACGGCAGGTGCTCAAGGTAGTTGCTGAAGAACGCAAGGTCGAAGTGGTTGTTGGGCATCACATCAGCCAGGTCCAGGCCGTTGGCACGAACAAAGTGCACGTCCGGTGGAAGCGCGACGGCGAGGTCGCGGACGTCGGTGGCCCACCTCTCCGCTGCGCGGATGTTGCGTATGAAGTAACCGAGGTCGCAGGCAATGTCGACGACGCGCGCGTCGGGGGCGACGTAGCGCTGCAGGAACCTCCCGAGCTCAAACCAGATCGCGGCTTTTCGCGCCTCGTCAGCCTCGTCGAACCGCTGCTCGTAGACCTCTTTGAGGTTAATCGGTGGCACCTTGTCGCCGGGCTGTTCCTGGAGCCGGTGGATGTTTCCCGCCATGTGGATGTCAACGATAGACCCTGGTCAAATGGTCTCGATCCTCTCGGTCGTTCGAGGGAAACGAGCTTGATGTCCGTGCGGCAGCAGAAGAACCCGAAGTCGGGCGACCAGCGAAGGATCAGTGGTGGTAAGCGCCCAGACGCCTATTCACCAGCGCAACTGCGGGGCGCCTCAGTAAGCCAGGACGACTCCGTTCGGCCAGCGCCGCCGGGCGCTGTGCGCGGCTTCCGTGCGGCTTGGCGCCGGGACGGTAGTGTAGGAGACTCCAACACCACGCTCGTAAATGACCACGCGCCAGGGGTGCAGGTCCTTGCCGTCCTTGCCCTGAATACGTACTGCGCCGTCATATACGGTCATCGGCTTGAGCCTAGTCGCGTGGACCCGGGGGCGCCATCCTCGAAAACGACTGGATCGACATCCTTGAAATCATTGAGGCGGCATCAGGGAAATCCAGCAGAGAGGTGCGAACCGCGACATCACGGGCGTGAGGACAGCGCCTTCAGTCGCTGGCGCGCACGTGGTGGAGCCAACCATGACGGTCCGGCGCCGCTCCCCGCTGCACGTCCACCAGCGCCTGGCGCAAGCGCATGGTGACCGGTCCTGGCCGCCCGTCCCCGACCACCCACTCACCGCCGGCTGACTTGACCGATCCCACCGGAGTGATGACCGCCGCGGTGCCGCAGGCGAACGCCTCAGTCAAGGATCCGTCGGCGCAGCCCGACTGCCACTCGGCGGAGCTGATGCGGCCCTCTCCCACTTGATAGCCGAGGTCCGCACCGATGACCAGCAGCGACTCCCTGGTGATTCCCGGCAGCAGGGTCCCGGTGAGCCGCGGCGTGAGGAGGCGAGCACGGGTACCGCTTCCGAAGACGAAGAAGAGGTTGCTGCCGCCCATCTCTTCGATCCAGGCGTGCTCCACCGAATCGAGCCACACGACCTGATCGCAGCCGTGCTCAGCAGCCTGGGCCTGCGCGAGAAGCGTGCCCGCATAGTTGCCGCCGAACTTCGCTTCCCCTGTCCCTCCGGGAGCGGCGCGGCTGAATTCCGTCGACAGCCAAACCGTCACCGGCTTGACAGAGCTTGCGAAATAGGGCCCGGAAGGCGAGGCGATGAGCATGAACGTCACCTCTCTGGCGGGATGCACCCCTAGGTTGACCTCGTGGGCAAACATGAACGGGCGCAGGTAAAGGCTGTGCTCGGCGGCGGCCGGCACCCACTCGCCATCAACCTGCAGCAAGAGTTCTATCGCTTCGATGAAGGCCCGCTCTGGAAGTTCCGGCAGGGCCAGCCTTCGAGCGGAGCGGCGAAAGCGAGCCGCGTTGGCGTCGGGGCGAAACACCGCGTTGTGGCCGTCGGGCTGTCGAAACGCCTTGAGGCCCTCGAACACGCCCTGCGCGTAGTGGAGTACCGCGGTGGCGGGGTCCACGACCAGTGGCGCGTAAGGGCGCAGTTGGGCGTCGTACCAGCCGCGGTCCTCTTCCCAACTTATCGACACCATATGCTCGGTGAAAACCCGCCCGAAACCGGGGTCTGCGAGCATGATCTCCCGCTCCTGCCGAGACACCCGCTTCGCGGAAGGTGTCACCTGAAAGGTGATGCTCATGACGCAGAGCTTAGGCGACGCTGCCGTACAGCTGAGGCTGCTGCGTGGGTGCCGCCGCGCCATCGGGCCCCTGCTCGGTCGTGACGGCCATCGTCTTGTAGCCTTCGAGGGAGCGGCCGACAACCACGACCTTGGTGCCGCTGGCATCAGGCACGAACACACCCGCCGGATCGATGCGGTTGCCCGGAGTGATCAGCCACAGCTCGTATACCTTGCCCGTCTCCAGGGCGGGCAGCCCGTTGAAATCCACCAGCGCGATGCCATCGCTCTTGAGATCGACGACGCTCGCCCTTGCTCCGGCCATCGAGTCGTGGCCGACCAGCATGAAACGTGCGACCTGGCTCTGAGCCGGCGGCGTGAAGTGGCCGGCGAGCTGGCCGACGGCCACGCCGGCCACCAGCGCCAGCAGCACCGCCGCGGCGGCGGCGTACAGGGGAATGCGCTCGAACATGCGCACCTCCAAGTGCTTCCGGCGGGAGGGCAGCCGCAGCGAGCGCGCTTCGGTCCGGCTCGGCATCGGCACGACACGCGGGGAGGTCGAGGCTGCGGCGAGGATGCGCTGGCGAAGACGAGCCGGCGGTTCCAGCTCCTCCACCTCGAGCGGCAGTGCGTCGATCGCTCGCGTCAGCCGGCTGGCTGTCACTTGGCAGCTGGGACAACCATCGACGTGGATGGCGATAGTGTCAGCCTCGCCTGCATCGGCGGCACCCAGCACCCAGGCCGCGATCGAGTTCTCGAGCTCTTCGTGCTCAGACATCCATAAGCCCTCTACCCTGTAGATACGAACTCAGCTTCTCGAGGGCGAGTCGCATCCTACCTTTGACCGTGCTGAGTGGTACGCGCGTCATGCCGGCGATCTCGCGGCAGGAGTAGCCGCCAAAGTAAGCCAGCTCCACCGCTTGGCGCTGCTCGGGCGGTAGGCTGGCGAGCGCTTCTCGAATTGCGGTCCTCTCGAAAGACAACGACACTTCACGCCACGGATCGGAGCTCGGCCCTGTAGCCGCGACGCCAGGCTGCAGCTCTTGCTCCTCACGCTCGTGGCCGGCCCGACCGCGCAGGTAGTCGATCGAGCGGTTTCGAACCGATGTCATCAGCCAGGTGCGCAGGGAGCCACGGTGAGCATCGAAGCGTGCAGCGTTGTTCCAGACCTTGAGGAATGCCTCCTGCACCACGTCTTCGGCGCGGCCGGGGTCGCCCAGAACTTTGAAAGCCACCGAATATGCGAGCCTGCCGTAGCGGTCGTACAGCTCGCCCAGCGCGTCCTGCTGCCCGGCCGCCAAGTCTGCGGCAAGATCGGGGTCGCTGCGCCCCGCGCCGGTTTCGGGTCCCACTCAAACAGTCTTGCGCAGGAGTTGGGTCAGTGGGCCCAGCTCACGCGCTGCGACTGACCGCCTCACCCTCCAGCACGGCCTCCCCACTGTCGTCGGCGGGCAGGCGCCGTGATGTCAGCTCGCCGATCGGTGATTTCTTCGGCGCTTTCACCGCCCACTCCTCGTTTTCGATCAGGCGCAAGCCCCAATGCGGAGTCTTTAGCGCTCGCTCGCGTGCGCTGTAAAGGGCCTTGGACATCAGCTTGATCCCGGAGAGCCCAGGCAGCCGGCCTATCTTCTCGTCGATTCCCAACAGCTCGGCCTCGCCCTGCTCGTCGTCGAACAGGTAGAGGGCGAGCGCGTCGACCTCCTCCTGGGTCTTCACGCCCTGGCCCACAGGGACCCAAACTCGGTCGAGCATCCACCGATCGACCCGCTGAGCCTTGCGGTTGCCGGTCAACCACTCCTTCGACGAGTTGAAGTAAAACGCGAAGTGGCGCCGCTCGTCCTTGATGATGCGGCTGAGCAGATCCTTGAGCACGGGGTGCCCCGACCTCCGGATCAGGGCGCCATAACCCGTCAGCGTCGTGAGCTCGTTGATAGCCCCGATCGACAGGTAAACCGCCGAGAAATCCTTCATCAGCCACGAACCGGTCATCGTGGACAGGATGCTGAAGGTGTTCTGGAACCCAAGGTTGGCACGCACGTTGGCGATGCGGTCCTGGGTGTCGAACTCGATCCCGTAAAGGTTCAGGAATCGCCCCAGGTTTTCGCCGTGCCAGAGCTCTTCGTAGTTCCAGCACGCGAGAAACGCGGTGAGGATGGGATCCATGCAGGCCCGCGTCACCAGCAGGTGGGACAGGTAGAGGGGAACGTGGTTCTCGATGTCCATCATGTAGTGGAGACAGAACAGGTCGCCTTTCGACAGCCGGCTGTCGGTGACCTGCTCCCAGTTCACACCCGCAATGTCGAGCTTTCTCGACTCTTCTTTGTACCTCTCGATGCTGAAGCTCATCGTCCCTCCATCCGCTCAGGCGCACGTGGCTCGCTCGCAGCGCGAGCCAGCCCCACCCCTGCCCCTCCCCACACGGTGGGGAGGGCTATTGAGCACTCGTGGCGTTGAAAAGGATACGAACGCTCGGGCCCCGTGGATCAGGGCTTTCGGATGTCCTGCCGAAGGCTAGCCCGCATCAAGCGCCACGATAAGGCGCACCGCGTGAGCCCGTTCAGCGGTGGGTGAGCCTAGCCGGCGACGCCCGACTCTTGCTTTTGTCGCGCCGGGGACGTAGTCCGTCCGTTGAAGGCCTGCTTCAGGTGCTTGTTGGCGGCCGCGAAGTCGCCACGCCGCTCGAGGGTCTCGGCGTATTCGAAGTGGCACCTGCTCAAGCGCTCGGCGGCGCCCGCACCCTCGAGCAGGATCAGGGCCCGCTGGAACTCGCGATCGGCGCCGTCGTGGTCTCCCCCCTCGCCCGCCAGACGACCAAGCCACATGTGCGACTCGGCCACCGTCAACACCTCCGCGGACTTGTCAGCGAAGCCGGCGGCGCGCTGGGCAAGCTCCACGGCCTCCAGGATCTCGTCACGCGAATGCGCCAGCTCGCACAGGCTGAGCAGCACGTTGGCCCTCCCCGTCTCGACCCCGGTCTCCTCGAACAGTCCCAACGAGATCAGCAGATGCTTTTGCGCTTGGTCCAGGTCACCCTGCTTCAGCAGCACAAGGCCGAGGTGGTTCTGCGCGCGAGCCAGCGACACCTTGTCGTTGAGGGTCTCGTGGATGGTGAGGGCGCGCTGGGCGTATTGCGCGGCCTGGTCGAGCCGGCCAACTTCTTGCAGTGCGAGAGAAAGACCGCTGTACATGACGGAAAGCCGTCTCAGGTCCTGGACCACCTCACCGGCCGCGATGGCCTGCTGGTAGCACTCGATGGCCGCCGGCCAGTCCTGGTCTGTGGCGTGCACCCCGGCGAGCACGGCCAGCAAGCGAGACTCGGTCATCTGCGGGACCGCCTCCAGCGAGCGGCATAGGGCAAGCCCTAGCTCGGCAAGCTGCCTCGCCGCGCCATCCTGAACGAGATACGCAGCCTGGGCTTCACTGCCAAGGCATTCGGCGGTCATGAGCACGTCGCCCGTGCGCTCGAAGTAGTCGCGAGCCGCAGCGGCGTGGCGGCGCGCCTCGGCGGCTTGCGCCAGCCGCAGGTGCCCATTGGCCATGAGGTAGCGGATGCGCGCGCCGGTGGCAGGATCCGGATCTTGGTCCAGCAGCGCCCTGCCGGCGGCGACGGCCGCCTCAGGATCGCCCGTGGCGAGCAGCCGCTCGACCTGCACGGTGCCGGCCGAGGATCGTGGTTCCATGGTGGACGGCCGGCTCAAGAAGAAGTCCAGCGGCCGGCCGGTCCGCTCCGCGATCAGCCGCAATGTCGCCATCGATGGCCTTGCTTTGCCGGTCTCGATGAGATGGATGGCCGTGCGGCTGACCCTGCCCTCGGCGACCTTTGCGAGGCTGAGACCGGCCTCATTGCGCGCCTGCCGGGCCGCGCCCGGCCTCAGGTCCAAGCCCGGAGGACGGCCTCGCCTGCGCGGTGCAGGCTCCAATGCCACGCTCGGGACCTCAGCCACGCGTGTGCGTAGGCGTGCCTCCCCCCATCGACGCCAGCTTAGCTGACATCGACTTCACTTGACAACACCAGGCCAGAGCGGCTGCCAGCTACACGCAGCAGGCCACCGTACCATCAGCGCCGACGGTCACGGCCAGGAGCAGCACGAGGGCCGCCGCCAGGGCCAACGCCAGGACAAACCTACGCATTCATCTCACCTCCTCTGCGGCACAGCCGGTGCCGCGCTCGTTGGGTCCCCGAAGAAGACAGTCGAGATCTGAAGCGGGCCGCAGATCAGAAGTGCCGCCATATTAAACCGAGCCCGACCAATTAACTTAACTGCGACGTTAAGTGACTTGTTAAGATGTGAACGCCAAATCGGGTGGCTGAGCCCGACTGTGGCGCAAAGGGGAGCCTGGACCATGTTCCTGGGTGGGAGCGATCGCACCGGCGGCAGTCCTTATTTGGGTGTGGCCGGAGTGCGCCGCGAGCTGCTGGAGCAGGTGAAGGTTGCCATCACCAGCGAGCCTGCCGCCCTCGGAGGCCCAACCGCCGCTCCCGATGACCGCGTGGGCGACATTCGCGGCACGGTCTCGGTGACGATCGGCAACATCGTGATGCGCCTCAACCAGGCCGGCTTCACCGAAAGCGACCGGCTGTACGTGATTCGAGATGACCTGGCCGCCGGCAAACCGATCCGGACGGAGGACCTGCACTGGCTGGACGGGGCGATCGAACACGAGGACGTGAACCGGTAACGGCTTTCCTCTCCCCCTTGGGGAGGGGGGTACGACAGGAGCTGGCTCCGCCAGGCCTGGCGTCCTGAGGGGGGACGTCCCCCCTCAGACAGAGGGCCAGGGTGAGGGGCTTAGAGCACACTCAGCGCCTCTCTGCTGTAACTTTTGAGCGCCATGAGCCCCAGCGCAGCCGGCACCGGCCGAATGTCCGCGGGATCGATGCCCCGGCCGAGCGAG
>DATGVV010000765.1:0-13941 GCA_035299885.1 Chloroflexota bacterium
AGACCGCCATTCTATGGGCTGTACATCTTCCCGTCCCATGCCCGCGAGGTAGGCCTGGTGACGAATGGCCACGGACAGGTCATCCATATTCGCGGCCGTGCCATCCCCGGCCTGTACGCGTGCGGGGAGGTAGCAGCGCAGCTTCACGTGGGGGTTGGCTATCAGGCCGGGTTCACCCTGACCGGGGCCATGGCTTTTGGCTACCGGGCGGTTCAGCACGCTAAAGCGAGCGGCTGATCTGTCGCTAGATGACTCCCACGGTTGGCTCTAATACCGGCACATAGCTGGCTGGCGGCGCGGTGACGCTCAGCACGGGCTCGATACCGTACATGCGCCGCGCGTTTCCGCCCAACAGCTTGGCTTGCACCGACGCCGGAACTTTCCACTTAGTCATGCGCTCGATGGCCTCCCAGGCATCCGAACCATCGTGGTGGGGATAGTCCGACGACCAAATCGCGATGTTCTCGTACACGTCCCACATGCGGTAGACCGCATCCTCGTCGGTTTCGAAGGCGATGAAGCATTGCCGGTCGAACGTTTCTTGCGGGTCAGCCAAGTCGACCGGTCGATGGTTTGCGTGCACCTCGAGGAAGGTCTCCGCCTTCTCCAGGATGAGCGGCAGCCAGCTGGCATTCGACTCCAGCACCGCCGCCCGCAGGTGCGGGAACTTCGCCAACCAGCCTGTCATGAGCACCACCGTCAGCCAGGTCATGGCCTCGAACATGAAGCCGACATTTTCGCTGGCATTCACCGGCACGCCCATGATGTTGACGATGTTCTGAACCAGCTGGCCTGGCGAGTAGACGATGACTTCTCGCCACAGCCCGGATCCACTCTGAAATGGGGCATTGGTGGCCCCAGCATCAGGCTGCTTCGAGCTCGCCTGCATTTTTGCGGCCAGTTCCTCGCTGAGCGGTTCACTGGAAGGGAATGTGTGCATGCCAAGGACCAGTCCCGATTCCTGCAGCTCACGCCATAGGGGATCGAACTCGGGGAAGGTCGGATAGCGGCCACTCCACAGGACGGGCCGCACCGCCACGGATCTGAAGCCGTGCTTCGCCAGACGGCGCACCTCCGCGATGGCGCCCTCTACATCCTGCAGCGCCAACAGTCCGCATGGGAACAAGCGGGCCGGATCTGCTCGGCAGTAGTCGTAGGCCCAGTCGTTGTAGGCGGTCGCCAACAGCCTGGCCGCCTCGGCGTTGCGGACCATGGGTAGGTAGACCATGTGACTTGGGAAGACCATCACCTGGTCAATGCCCATGGCATCCATGTCGTTCAAACGAGCCCGCGGGTTCCAGGTCGCCGCAACCTTGCCCAACTTTTCGTCGTACTCCGGGGTGCCCGGGGTATAGGTTCCGATCAGCCGGCGCGTTTCGGCGCTCGTCCGGCCCGGCACCCACGACGAGGTGGCGCTGATCGACCTGGCCGCGTTGTACGGGTAGCGGCGCCCGTTCAGCGTCTTGTAGTCCGCCACCAAGGGGTTGTAGAAATGCTCCTTAACGAACTCCCGCTTCGCTGCAGGGACATATTCGTCCCAGATTTCAGCGGGCTCCACGATATGGCTGTCGCAGTCAAAAACCGGGAAGTCCTTCTTCCGTCCAGCTGCCATAGTCTCCAGCGCTCCTAATGCAGCCCGTATTGTCTCTTCAAGCGATCGAGATCGCCGTTCGATTTGAGCTGATCGATGAGGCTTGAATCGACGTAGTCGCTGGGGTTGGTGCTCTTGAGCTTGACATCCTTTGTGACCGCGGGGACGGTCTGCAGGACCGATTGGATGGCGGCGGTCGTGAAGTCAAGATCGAGCGGCGCAACCTTCATGAACTCATCGTACGAAGCATCAGTCAGCTTGGAATCCGTTTGCTTGAACTGACTCGCCAGCACCTTTTTGGCCTCGTCCGCGTGGCTCCGCGCGTAATAGTTGCCCTCTTCCACCGTCCGCAGAAACGCCAGCAGCATACCGCGGCGAGTATCACTCGAAGATTTGGTTACGACCAATGTGTCGTACACCCAATTCGGCTGGCCCGATAGGTCGTACAACTTCGTGAGCCCCTGACTCTGTGCCGCGATGAAATCGGGCCCCAGCAGCGGGCCGGCGTTGATGGCGCCGCTCAGGAGGGCAGTCAAGCGGGTGGCCGTGCCGCCGACCTGGACAACGGTTACGTCCTTATCTCGAGCGAGACCGATCTTGTCCAGATAGAGGCTGACGGCGACGTCACTCTCCGATCCGAAGCTGCTGATGCCGACCTTGCCGCCTTTGAGTTTTTCTTTGGCATTGTCGGCGGTGATGCCTTTGGCACCAGTGATGATGAACGGGCTGGCCAGCCCAGAGCTCGAGATGGAGCGAAAGGTCGCGCCATTCGAGTTAGCAATGACTACCGAAGCGAGCCCAACGTCCATGGCGTCGATGCTTCCTCCGAGGAGCGCTTCGAGGCCCTTGGAACCGCCCTCAAAAGTTGTAAGCGTGAAGTTCAGGCCGTTGTTGCGGTCAAAGCCCTTGTCCTTCGCCATCCAGAGCGGAAGATCCTCCGGGACGGGAGTGGAAAGCCCGATCTTCACTTCGGTTGGCGCACCCGCGGCCGAAGCCGACGGGGCAGCGGAGGCCGCGGCATTGGTCGACGCCGGCGCGGCGCTGGGCGCGGCGGCGCCAGTCGTCGGTGATGCGGCCGCCGGCGCGCCGCCGACAGGACTGGCCGAGCCACCGCAGGCGGCGCCAAACAGGCCAAGCGATAGGGCTAGGGCGTGGAGACCCTTGGACCACATGTTCACGGTGTCACATCGTACTGCTTGCCCAACCCGCAGCGAAACTCATGTGAGCGCCACGTACAGCTCGATAGCTGTGCCCGTCATTGTCAAAAGCCCTCGAAGAGCGAGGTCCGGCGAATGAGCCGTCGCCTCCAATGTGCCCGGTATGATGCCTTGGATTGACAACGAGGAGTACGTAGAGCTCTCATTGGGCAGGTCTAGCTTGAAATCCCACCGCCCAATCCGAGTCCTTGTGGGAAAAGCCGGCATGGATGGCCACGATCGTGGCGTTAAGGTGGTCGCGCGGATCCTGCGCGACGCCGGCTTTGAGGTGATCTACACCGGCCTCTATCAGACCCCCGAATCGATTGTGAACACCGCGCTCCAAGAAGACGTGGATGCGATCGGCCTGAGTGTGCTTTCGGCCGCGCACAAGCACCTGTTCTCGGAGACCGCGCAGCTGATGCGCGAACATGGTCTCGACGACGTCGTTCTCTTCGGCGGCGGCATCATCCCGCCCAAGGACATTCAGTGGCTCGAAGAGCAGGGGGTCGCACGCATTTTCCTGCCTGGCGCCAGCGGAACTGAGATCATCGATTTCGTGCGCCAGACGGTCGGCAAGCGCCGGGGCGGCTAGAGCCCGCGCTGGGCTGTGGGGACCGCCCCCGACGAGGTATCGACGAAGTTGCCCACCACATAGAACGCGCGGCGCTCGCGGGGCACCTCGATCATCGGACTGTTCTTGGCCGGATCGCGAACGACGGCGATTGGGTCTTCGCCGCGCTCAACGCGCTCAATCTGCTCCTCGAGTAGCTTGCGCAGCAGAATAACCCCGCTATCGGTTGTGGCCAGCCGCTCATTGGTGCGATCGGCAATTGGCCCCTGCGTCACCCAGGCCATCATGTCCTGGCCGTTAAGCGTGTCAACGATCAGCGCGCCGTTCTCTTCCTTATAGGGGTTCTCGCAGACGCGGATATCGTGCGGGTCCTGAGGGCCCATGCCGGCCGGCCGGGAGCGGGTCCAATACCAGAAGATGAGTGTGTGCGTGTCGTCGATGGGGGTCCGGAACTGGAACTCAGGCGTGCGGTGGTCGCCCACGGCCAGGATGTTGGGGAACAGAATAGGATGGCCAATCTGCCAGTCATCGCTGTCCTCGGTATCGCCGTCCAGCAGCCGGTGTTTTGAAATGCCGTATTCGAATACCGTGAATCGAATTTTCTGATGATGCCGAACTTTGGCTGCGGGAGGCTTGCCCTGCTTCTTGAGCCGGTAGTTCGTGTACCTGCCGTGAAGGTACTCGAGATGAACCGGGTCCACGGAATTCTCCATCGTCTGCAGCCAATTGCACGGCAGCTCCGTGACGCCAATCTCTCGCTCTAGGTCCTCCCGCACCAGAAGATCCCAGCGCGGCAGCAACGGCACCGGCGCTGGCCCCAGGTAAGCGAAGATGAGCCCGCCCAGCTCCTGTATCGGATAAGCCTGAACGCAGACTTTCTCCTTGAAGCTGCTCTCCGGCCCCTCGCCTGGCTGGTCGACGCAGTGGCCTTGCCGATCGTACTTCCAGCCGTGATAGCAGCAGCGCAGGCCACCCTCCTCAGGAATGCCGTAGGCCAGCGACGCACCGCGGTGCGGGCAGCGCTCCTGGATGAGTCCGAGGGCTCCCTCCTCGGTCCTGAACAGCACCAGCTGCTCGCCAAGGATTTTCACCGGCCGAACAGGCTCTCCGTCCAGGTCCGAGACAGTGGCTACCGGAAACCAGTAGCGGCGCATCACCTCGCCCATGGGAGTGCCCGGCCCGATGTGGGTTAGTCGCTCATTGGCTGGCGCAGTCAGCATTCATGCTCTCCTGGCCCAAATGATAGATTGCCCGAATGTCAGACAGACGACTTCGGCTGGGAATCATCGGCGTGGGTGTGGGCGCCGCGGAGATGTTGCCGGCGATGGATTCCATGGCCGAAATCGATCTCGCCGCCTGTGCCGACGTCGTGCCGCAGACGCTGGAGCGCTTTCAGCAGCGCTACCCCGAGGCCAAGACATACGACAGCGCGGAGGGCCTGTGCTCGGATCCGAATGTGGAGGCGGTGTGGGTTTCGACGCCCAACCAGTTCCATGCCGAGCACGCGATTTTGGCCGCCCGCCATGGTAAGCACGTGGTCGTCGAGAAACCCATGGCCATCTCAATCGAGGAGGCTGAGATGATGATCGAGGCCGCTGACCAGGCGGGCGTGAAGCTACTCGCAGGCCATACGCAGAGCTTTACCATGCCCATCCGCGCGATGCGCAGGATCATCGCTTCTGGTGAGCTTGGCCCGCTGTGTGCCGTGCACATCTGGTCCTATTCGGACTGGATGCTTCGGCCCCGGACAGCCGAGGAGCTCGATCCCGAAAAAGGCGGTGGGTTGGTCAACCGTCAGACGCCACACCAGGTCGATACCGTTCGCTTGCTGGGTGGTGGTCTGCTGCGCAGCGTTCGGGCCGCCACCGGCCAGTGGTTCGCGCCGCGCTCGTGCCCAGGCTACTACACCGCCTACCTGGAGTTCACCGACGGCACGCCGTGCACCATCATGCACAACGGCTACGGCTATTTCGTTGCCTCGGAGCTGGTGCCCTGGGGCAGCACGAAGGTCATCTACACCGCGGAGGAGCGCGTGCAGATTCGCAAGGCGCTGCGCGAGGGGCGGCGACAGGAGACGCGCGACAAGCAGGAGCTGCGTATTGGAGGCCGCCGCGAGAATGAGGTCTTCCGTGGCGAGCGGCAGGCCTGGGTGCCGCTCGACCTGGGCGTCGTCATCGTGTCATGCGAGCGCGGCGACATCCGCCACTCGGCCGACGGGCTGTACGTGTACAACGACGACGGCATGCGCGAGGTCGCCCTTGGCAGCGGACGCGAGACGTTCGCCAGCGAGCGCCGCGGGGAGCTGGACGAGCTGTACGAGTCGGTGGTCCTCGGCAAGCCGCTGTTTCATGATGGGCGCTGGGGCCTGGCCACGCTGGAAGCCTGCCTGGCGATCGTCCAATCTGCCCTCGAGCGCCGCGAGATCACCTTGGGCCACCAGGTGCCGGTACCCGCGACCTACGACGCGAACTAGACGGGATCGACCTCCTCAGGCGGAAGCTTCCTCGGCCTTCAATTCCTCATCCGGGTGCTGTTCCATGTACTCGAGAGCATGAGCCCCAGCGCTTCTGGAGTGCTCCGCCGAGAGTCGCCGGGCCCGCTCGACGTCCCCCCTCGTAAGAGCTGCGAAGATGGCCTTGTGTTCCTGCCAGGCCCGCTCGGGGTAGCCGGGTACCTCGAGCACGATGCGCATTGCGCGCGCTAGGTCCGTCCAGTGACGTGCCAGCGTGTCGCGTACCACGGCATTCCCGGAAGCTATGTACAGCTCCGAGTGAAACGCACGGTCGAGCTCGATGAGCCGTGCCTCGTCCCTCGCCGAAAGAGCATCCTCGGCATGGCGGAAGATGGTTTCGATGGTCAGGATTTGGTCGGGGCTGAGTCCATTCACCGCACGCTCGGCAACGAGCTGCTCGAGTACCGCGCGGAATTCGTACAGGTCCCTGATTTCCGTCCTGGTGAGAGGCGCCACCATGAGGCCTGAGCGCCCGTGACGCACGATCAGGCCCTCGTGCTCCAGTACCCTCACCGCTTCCCGAATCGGTTGGCGGCTAACCCGGAGCTCGGCGGCGAGCGCCTCCTGCCGCAGCACCTGCCCAGGCTTCAGCTCACCCAGAGCGATTGCGTCGCGAAGCCGATCCGTCACCAGCTCGCGTAGGTTCCGGAAGTCTTCGATCTTCGAGCTGTTGAGCTTGGGCAGCGGATGACGGGACGGCATCGATCAGCCGGCGGCGAGGGACTTCCGGGCATGAGCTCGAACCCAGTTCACAATCGCCTGCAGAGAGCTGTCTTGCCCGAAAACTTCGGCGACGCCGGCGGACTTCAGTTGAACCGCGTCACCAGGACCGATGACACCGCCACCGAAGACGGTGATGTCGTCGGCCTTCCGCTCACGTAGGACGTCCATCACACGCGGAAAGATGTGCATGTGCGCGCCCGACAACACGCTGATGCCGATCAGGTCCACGTCCTCCTGGATGGCGGCATCGACAATATCCTCCGGAGTGCGGTGCAGGCCGGTGTAGATGACCTCGATACCGGCATCACGGAGCGCCCGACAGACCACCTTCACGCCGCGATCATGCCCGTCCAGTCCCACCTTGCCCATCAAGACGCGAATGCGCGGCCCGTTAGTAGACGGCGTGCTCAATGTAGCGTCCCCATTCCTCGACCAGCGCGTTCACGATCTCGCCGCCGCTGGCGTAAGCCCGAACGGCCTCGATGGTCGGCGACATGAGGTTGGCATCGGGATCGCGCGCCACTTCGCGCAGCGCTGTGAGGGCTTTCGTGACGGCCTGGTTATCACGCTCGCTCTTCACGCGCTGCAGCTTGGCGATCTGCCGCTGCTCGATGTCCAACGCCACGGTGTGTAACGTGGCCGGCGGCTGCTCGCTGTCCGCGGCCGGATCGCGATATTTGTTCACGCCCACATAGACGTAGTCGCCTTGCTCCTTGGCGCGTTGGACATCCCAGGCCGAGTTGGCAATCTCCAGCTGGAAGAAATCTTGCTCGAGCGCTCCCAGCGTCCCGCCCATGGCGTCGATACGGTCCAGATAGTCCTGGGCCTCGGCCTCCAGCCGATCGGTCAGGCTCTCCAGGTAATACGAGCCGGCCATGCCGTCGATCGTGTCGGCCGCTCCGGTCTCCTCGAGGATGATCTGTTGGGTGCGCAGGGCGATGCGCATGGCATGCTCGGACGGGATCGCCAGCGCTTCGTCCCAGCCGTTGGTATGCAGCGATTGAGCGCCGCCCAGCACCGCCGCCAGGCCCTGGATGGCGGTCCGGGCGATGTTGTTGAGCGGCTCCCTCGATACCAGGCTGGATCCCGCCGTCTGGCAATGGAAGCGCAGACGCATGGACTCCGGCTTCCGCGCCCCGAAGCGCTCCTTCATAATGCGCGCCCACAGACGGCGGGCGGCCCGGAACTTGGCGACCTCCTCGAAGAAGTTGCGGTCGCACACGAAGTAGAAGGCCAGCCGGGGCGCAAAGTCGTCCACGTCGATGCCCTGCTTCAGCACTTCCTCAACGTAGGCGATGCCATCGGCAAGCGTGAACGCCAGTTCCTGAACGGCGGTGCTGCCGGCTTCTCGGATGTGGTAGCCACTGACGTTAATGGGGTTGTAGCGTGGCAGGTGGCGAACGCTGTACACGATGGCGTCGCGGCACAGCCGCATCGACTGCCTGACGGGATAGATCCACTCCTTCTGGGCGATGAACTCCTTGAGGATGTCGGCCTGGACAGTGCCTGACAGCTTGTCTTTGGGAATGCCGCGCTTTTCCGCCGCCACCACATACATGGCCAGCAGGATCCAGGCGGTGGGGTTGATGGTCATCGACACACTGATCGAACTGAGGTCGATGCCGTCGAACAGCTCCTCGACGTCGGCCAGGGTGTCGATGGCCACGCCCTCGCGGCCGACCTCGCCGGCCGACCTGGGGTCGTCTGAGTCGTAGCCCATCAGCGTCGGCATGTCGAAGTCACAGGAGATGCCCGTTTGGCCCTGAGCGATCAGGAACTTGAAGCGCTGGTTGGTGTCGGCCGCCATGCCGAAGCCGGCGATCTGGCGCATTGTCCACGGCCGGGCTCGATACATGGTGGGATACGGCCCGCGCGTGTAGGGATAACTGCCGGGGAAGCCGAGCCGCTCCAGGTAGTCATGGCCGGCGACGTCATCCGGTGTGTAGACCGGCTTCACTTCAATCCCGGAGCTATTGACAAAAGTGGGTTTGCGCTCAGGCAGCCGCTCGACCGCTGGGACGTAGCTCTCCTCGAACCAACCGTCAAAGGCCAGCTGAACGGGTGTCGGCTTGGACGGGTTCGCGGCAACGGCCATATTCGCTCCTTAGTCCCGACTCGCCGCGGCGGCTCGATACAAATCGCGGTTGTCGATCACCCGACGGGCTTTGAATTCTGTCCGCGGCAGCTCGCCCGGCATAGTCAATTTCACCAGGGCCCGCACACCTAGCACGGCGCGCAGCCGAAGGTCCATCTCCCGCGCCAGCGCTTCCTGCGCGGCGGCGCCAGCTCCGGCAGTCGCCTCATCGCACTCGGCCTGAACCACCAGTTGGTCCATGGCGTCTATACGGGATACGACGATCCGGAACTCCCCGCCGAAGCCCCGAATCGCCCGCAGCGTGTCCTCGACGGCGCTCGGATAGATGTTCTCCCCGCGGACGATGAACATGTCGTCGATGCGCCCGTAAATGCCGCGCGGCAGACGCGGGTAGGTTCGGCCGCACTCGCACGGTTCGTCCGTCCAACGAGTGAGATCGCCCGATAGGAACCGGATCATTGGCTGGGAGGTGCGCTCCAGATGCGTGTAGACGGGCGTTCCCTCCCCACCAAACGGCACCGGCTGGAAGGTGACCGGGTCGCATACCTCGGTGTAGACGAGGTCCTGCCACAGGTGCATGCCCGCGAGCTGGCTGCACTCGCCGTTGGTCATCCAGGGCGACATTTCGGCCGTGCTGCCTGAGTCGATGCAGACGCCTCCATATAGCTCCTCGATGTGCCGCTTGGTGGCGGGGATGGACGCGCCGGGCTCACCCGAGAAGAACAGGATGCGGAGCCCGAATTGGCGGGGATCGACACCTTCACCGCGGGCAACCTCAGCCATGTGGAGGGCGTAGGAGGGCGTCGAATAGAGAGCCGTCGGCTTCACGTCAAGCATCCAGCGAATAGCCATCAGGGTGTGGCCCTGCACACCGGCGCCGAATGGAAAGCAAGTCGCTCCCAGGCGTTCGCCCCCGGCAAGCGCTCCCCAGCTGCCCATGTACAGGCTGAAGAACGAGGCGATGAAGATGGTGTCGCCGGGTCGCAGGCCCATGCCCCACATGATGCGAGCGTGGGCGTTGGCAATTCGCCGCCAGTCGTCGCGTCCAATCGCAAATGCGGCCGGCTTACCGGTCGTGCCAGAGGTGCCATGGATGCGGGCCACCTCATCTCGAGGGATGCACAAGTAGCTGCCAAACGGCGGATGCTCGATCTGGTCGTCTCTCAGCTCCTGTTTGGTGACGACAGGGAAGCGCTGAAAATCGTCGAGCGAGCGCAGGCTGTCGGGACTAACGCCGGCGGCGTCCCACTTGCGGCGGTAAAAGTCGGAATGGCAGTAGGCCCAGGACACCGCGGAGCGCAGCTTCTGGACAATCAGCTGCTCCCGGTCGCTTGGAGGCATCGTTTCCAATTCCGGCGACCAGTACCGCTGGTCCGCCGGCGGGCAGTAGGTCTCGTCATAGACCGGAGGCCAGGCGATGTCCGCCACGAAAGTATCATAGGGGGTTTTCCGGATCCAGGATTCAGTTCCATCCTCAGGCATGTAGACGGATCGTGCCTTTTTTTGGGGCGGTAGGAAGCGGTCGAACAGGTGAGACAAATGCCTGTTTGCGTTTGGGCGTGCGCATGTTGACATCCTCTGGAGCTTGCAGTAGACTGCCTAATGATTAAGCAATATATATCATTTGATAGGTCGATGTAAGTAGTATGCGTGATAGGCAGCGGCAGGAGCTCGTCCACCGGGTTCTGAGCGTGCAGGAGGCGATGCGCGAGGATGCGTTCGCCCACATCGGCACCAGGCTCAGCGGCGCGGAGGCGACCACCCTGGCTCAGACCCGGGTCCTGTTCCAGCTGCGGGCTGCCGGCCCACTGTCGGTCAGCGAACTGGCCGAGCGCTTGGGCATCAGCCCGCCGGCAGTCAGCCCGGTGGTCGATCAGCTGGTGCGGCGCCGGCTATTGTCCCGCACCGAGCATTCGGACGACCGCCGCATCACGATGGTCGATCTGACGGACGGCGGGCGGGCGTTCATCGAGGGCGCGCTCCTGGTGCGGAACCAGCGCCTGGTAGAGGCGCTGCAGCGCCTCAGCGATGACGAGCTGGAAACGGTGGCCGCGGCCTTCGACATCTTGTCGCGCATGACCAACGAACTGAGGCGAGATGAACGGGCATCGGCACGAGCCAGCACCACATGAGGAGAGTCAGAAAGATGGCACGGAATACGAATGTGACGTTGGACAACGACGCGACGGAGGCAGTGAAAGCTGACGTCTCCGAAGGCCGGCCAGTCCCGCTGCGGCCGCTCACGGCCGAGAACGCTGGTGGGCCGGACCATGGGCCGCTGGTTTGCCCGCTCGATGAGCTAGGACGCGGCGATCTCGCCACGGCGGGCGGCAAGGGCGCCAACCTGGGCGAGCTGATTCGCGCGGGCATGCCCGTGCCACCGGGCTTTGTCGTGCCAACCGCCGCCTACGACCTCTTCGTGGCAGAGAACGGCCTCGCTGAGACGATTGCCGCAGCGCTTCAGGCCGGGCAGGGCAGCGGCGCCATTATGCGGACGTCATTCGAGCGCGGCCAGACTCCAACGGCCATTGAACGGGTAGTGCTGGACGCCTACTCCGCTCTGGGGCAAGGCGCGGTCGCGGTGCGTTCCAGCGCCACAGCCGAAGACTTGCCCGAAGCTGCCTTTGCCGGCCAGCAGGACAGCTTCTTGAATGTGATGGGCGAGGAAGCGCTGTTAATCGCGGTGCGGCAATGCTGGGAGTCGTTGTGGAGCGATCGCGCCATCGCCTACCGGGAGCGGCAGGGCACCGATATGGAATCAGTGAAGCTCGCCGCGGTTGTACAGCGCATGGTGCCGGCAGAAGCGGCGGGTGTAATGTTCACTGCCAATCCAGTCAGCGGGGCGCGCGACCAGATCGTGGTCGACGCCAGCCCGGGGCTCGGGGAGGCGGTGGTGTCCGGGCTGGTGACGCCCGACCATTATGTGCTGCGAAAGCGCGCCTGGCTATGGCGCATTGCCGAACGACGCCTCGGGCGACGGGAGGTGATCGTGCGCCCGCGGCCTGAAGGCGGCACAGAGCACGTTTCAGCGAGCGCCGGGCTCGAGCCGTCAGCCGCCGTGCCGGATCGAGCGCTGCGCAACCTAGCGCGGCTGGGCAGCGCAATCCAGCACCATTTCGGGTGTCCGCAGGACATAGAGTGGGCCTGGGCCGGGGGCAAGGTGTTCATCCTGCAGGCGAGGTCAATCACGGCTTTGCCCCAGCCGGTGCCCAGACGAACGCGAGTGGAGCGGCTGGTCCGGTCCATGTCCGCCGAGATTTTCCCTGTCCGGCCTTATCCGCTGGACGTGAGCGCCTGGGATCCCGCCATATTTCGGGCAATCACGCCGGTGTTCGAGCTCCTCGGGTTCGCGATTCGGCCGATCGATCAATTCTTTGTCTTGGATGACAGCGTTGTCGTCCGGCTCAGCGGCCAGTTTCCAATGCTGCCAACGCCAGCGCTGCTCGCGGGGCCGCTGCGATTGGCGCGGATGGTCCGCCGTTATGACCCCACCCGCTGGCAAGAAGACCCTTTGCTCGTCGAAGCGCTGGCACACGCCCACAGGCTGCAAGCGCGCGACCCGGCCAGTCTGGAATGGGACGGCCTGCTGGCTACGTTGGATGAAGCGCTGGCACTGCCATTTGCGCTTGCGGGCGAGCCGCGGTGTCGCTATTTTCCCCGAGCAGCCCTGGCTATGGGACTGCTGCGGCTGGGGCTGAGGCCGCTTGGTGGCAACGCTCGCTTCGGTGCCCTGCTCTCAGGCGTCGAGACCAAAACGATCGAAACGAACCGAGCTCTCGAGGACCTGGCGGCATTGATTCGGTCCGACACCGTCCTGGCCAGTATCTTCAGCAGCCACCAGCCCAATGAGCTGCCTGGCGCATTGGCGGTCCTACCAGAAGGCCAGGCGTTGTCGTCTCGACTCGAGAGCTTCCTGGAGCGGTACGGGCACCGCGAGGCATCGATCAGCACGGCGGCTGAACCAACCTGGAAGGATGCGCCGGAGGTCGTTCTGGGCGTCCTCAAGGGGCTGGCAACGGCCGAGCCAGGCCGTGAAACGGAGCCGCCGCAATGGGTCGTAGCGCGGGACGAGCTGCTCCGTCACCCTCTGCTTCAGCTGCCCCCTGCTCGGTTCGCATTCCTAAAGGTCCTTCTAAACAGGACGACTTAAATAATTGCGCATAATCTGCGAAGGGTCTCGGTGCCTTCAGCCCACCCAGCGAAGGTGGACTCAACCGCCTCGATAACCATGTCGAGCGTCTCGAAGTAGCGGTTGTGCAGGCAGTGTCTCCGCGTCAGCTTCCACACCCGCTCAATGGGATTGAGCTCGGGACTGTAGGGCGGCAAGAAATCGAGCGCGAACCGTTTGGCATGGGCCTCTCGCCACTCCTGGTGGAGCTTGGCATGGTGGTACTTGGCGTTGTCAGTGATGACGATCACCCGCCGTCCCTGGACTGCGCTGACATCTTCCAATTGCTCCAAGAAGGCGCCGAAGGTAACGCCGTTGAACTTGTCCGCTTCGCGCCGAAACGCGAACTGACCGTCCCGTAGACGCACGGCACCAAAGTAGCCGACGCTGTGACGGCTGGGATGATGCAGCAGGATGGGATCCTTGACCTCCGGCGGGACCCACATGCGGCAGCGTGAGCCATGCTGCTGGAAGTGCACCTCGTCGGTCGCCCAGAGGTCCACCCGCTCATCACGCATCCAGTCCTGGAGTTTTTTTATGTGCGGCTTGCCGCTCAGGGTCGGCGTGAGCCAGCTTGGGCCGCGGCTTACGCAGCCGGAAGCCCAGCTGCCGGAAGAGCCGCTGACACTGGCGGACACCCAAGCTCACGCCGTAGCGCTGTTCAATGAAGGCGGCCAGCGTCTTGCCATCCCAGAGGTGTCCGCTCATGCCCACCGCCGTGGGCGGGTCGCGCAGGGCAGCATTGATCGCCTGCAGCTGCTGTTCGGTCAGGCGCGCTGGTCGGCCGGCCCGGTCGGCCTCGCTCAACCCGGCCAAGCCCTCCTGCAGGAAGCGCCGCACCCAATATTCGACCGTGCGGGGTGCGTCACCAAGGCGACCGGCCACTTCCCGAGCGCTCATGCCTTGGGCCACCAGCAGCACGCCATGCAGCCGATGGTCGTAGCGAGCTTCCTGAGAGCGGCGGATCTCCGCCTGCAATCCAAGCACTACCAGCTCACTGTCGGGCACTGTCAATGACCGCATGGTTCCACCCTACCACGGCCGGGTTACATGCGCAATTACTTATGACGCTATGTTTAGCT
>DATGVV010000766.1:0-3064 GCA_035299885.1 Chloroflexota bacterium
CTGCCCAGCGCCACTCTGGCGGGCATGCGCGAGCTCGGCCTGCGCACCGTCCTGGCCCGAACCATCATGGACCTCGGAGATCTAGCCCCGCCCGAAGTCCTCGAGACCCCCGAGCATGGCCTGCGGTCCACCGAAGCGCTCATCGAGCAGCATCGGGGCGACCCCCTCCTTACCTTCATGACCGGGCCGAACACGCCCGGCGCCAGCGCCAGCGCCGAGCTCTCGCGTGACGTCCAGCGCTGGGCGGTGGAGCGCGGTCTGCGGGTGAGCATGCACGTGGCTGAGAGCCGTGGCCTGACCGAGGCCGTCCGCCAGCGCACCGGCCACGAAGGCGTGGTCGCCTGGCTGGATGCCAACGACGCGCTCGGCCCGAACGTGCTGGCCGCCCACAGCGTCCATCTCACAGCCAATGAGATCGGCCTCTACGCCCGTCACGGCGTGAGCGTGTCGCACAACCCGGTGAGCAACATGTTCCTCGGCGATGGCATCGCGCATATCGCGGAGATGCTGCACGCCGGCGTCAATGTCGCCCTGGGCACCGACGGCGCCGCCAGCAACAACTCGCAGGACATGTTCGAGGTGCTGAAGATGGCGCCGCTGCTGCAGCGCGCCCGCACGCTCGATCCGCACGCCATCAGCCCCGCCCAGGCCATTCGGATGGCCACCATCAACGGTGCCCGCGCCCTGGGCCTCGATCATCTCACCGGCAGTCTCGAACCCGGCAAGCGGGCCGACCTGATTGTGCTCGACCTGCGTGGCGCCGCCCACACCGTTGCCGTGCACGACGTGCCGTCCCAGATCGTTTACTGCGCGCGGCCGTCCAACGTCGAGCTGGTTATGATCGACGGCCACGTTCTGCTGGACGAACGCGAGGTGATCGGCTTTGACGAGCCGCGCTTCCTGGCCGAGGCTCAGTTGGCCGGCGAGGACCTCGTCCGCCGTTTGCGGGAGAATGCGTAGGCCTATGCGAGTGCTGACGCTCCAGGACACCTACGACCTGCTGGACATGCCGATGACGCTCGAGGCGCTGGAGGCTGCCTACCGGGACCTCGGCGAGGGCAAGGCGGCCAACGTTGGCCGCGCGGACTTGCTCTCACCGGGACCTCTGCCTGGCAGCTTCCATGGTTTCAAGACTATGAGCGGCGCCCTGCCGCGGCGCAGGATCGCCGCCCTGCGCCTCAATTCGGACATTGTCACGTGGCCAATCGTCAACGGTCAGCCGCGACGGGTGAAAGTGCCGCGCGCGCCCGGCAACAAATGGGTTGGCCTGGTGATGCTGTTCAGTCAGGACACCGGTGAGCCGCTGGCCATCTTTCCCGACGGCTTCATCCAGCGCATGCGCGTGGGCGGCTCGGGCGGCCTCAGCGTCAAGTACATGGCGAGACCCGACGCTGAGGTGATGGCCGTGATTGGCTCCGGCTGGCAAGCCGGCTCGGCCGTCTTGGCCACGTGCGCCGTGCGGCCCATCAAGCAGGTCCGCGTGTACAGTCCCAACCCGGACCACCGCCGGAATTTCGCCGAGCGCATGACCGACGAAGCCGGCGTGGAGGTGATCCCCGTCAACAGCCCGGAGGCGGCCTGCCGCGGCGCAGCGGTAGTCAGCTGCACTACCAATGCCCTGGGCCACGTTGGCCGGGCGGAATGGATCGAGCCGGGCATGCACCTCACCTGTGTGCGCCCTCACGAGTATGAGCCGGCAGCGTACGCCAAATGCGACAGTATCGTCGTGAACTGCCGGGTGGCGGAGCCGGAGCACGTGATCATCGGCGAGGTTGGCGACATCCCGGAGCTGACCTCGGGCTGGCGACATCCGGGCTACGAGGACTTCGACTGGAGCACCTATCCCGAGCTGGGCGAGCTCATTGCCGGCAAAGTCCCAGGGCGGCGCCGGCCGGAGGACGTGACCTGCTTCAACAACACCATCGGCCTGGGCTTCCAGTTCGCCGCCGTCGGTGCCAGCATCCTGGAGCGTGCCGTGAAGGAGGATCGCGGGCACCCGCTGCCGGTCGACTGGTTTCTCCAGGACGTGCACCCGTGACGTGCCCTGTGCTACCGTAGCCGGCTATGACGCCTAGCCGATCGCTCGCTGCGTTGGTCCTGACCGCCCTGCTGTTGGCCGGCTGCGGCTCGGCCGCCGCACCCGCCGCAAGCTCCCAACTCAGCAGCTCTGCGTCCACCGCGGCCAAGACCCACATGGTAGCGTCCTATAGCTCGATTGCTTCGACGGTGACCATGATCTGGGTCACCAAAGATGCTGGCCTGTTCGAGAAACATGGGTTGGACGTCGATTTTCAGTACATCGCCAGCGCCACTAGCGTGCCAGCTCTTATTTCAGGCCAGGTGAACATTGCCGCGGTGGGTGGGTCCGAGGTGCTGTCGGCGGTAGCCAGCGGCGCGGATCTGGTCATCGTGACGACCGATACTCCCGTTTATCCGTATATCTTCGAGGTCGCACCGGGCCTCCAGAACCCAGCCGATTTGAAAGGTAAGTCGATTGGGATCAGCCGCTTCGGATCGTCCTCGGACCTGGCCACCAGGGCCGTGCTGAAGAAGTTCGGCATGGACGCCGACAAGGACGTGGCCCTGATCCAGACCGGCTCTACCTCGGAACGCATGGCTGCTATGAAGGCGGGGACCATCCAGGCGGGTGTGGCCCAGCCTCCAGACACCATTGAGATGGAACGTCAGGGCTGGCGTCCGCTGGTCGATCTGGCTTCGCAGAACATCCCGGCGCCCACGCTGGTCCATGCCGTTCAGCGCACGTACCGCAATTCCAATCGCGACGCCATCCAGCGTTACGTGGATGCATTGGTGGAGGGCATCGCCCGCATGCGGCGCGACCGGGCCTTCAGCATCCAGACGCTGCGCAAGTACATGAAGGTGGATGACGAGCAGGCCCTGAATGCCGCCTACGAGTACGGCTCGAAACCCGAGCTGACGCCCTCGCTGCCCTACCCGCGAGTCGAGCAATACGCCGAGACGCTGGCGATCCTGGGCGAGAAGAATGAGAAGCTGGCGAAGCTCGATGTAGCAGGGGTCCTTGATCCCTCGTTTGTCAAGAGCG
>DATGVV010000767.1:0-2086 GCA_035299885.1 Chloroflexota bacterium
GCATACCCCGGCGAGCAAGTTGTGCCGCAGCAGGTAGAGCTGGTGAACATGCTCCAGGTAGCCGGGCTTGTCGTCGAGGCCGCGCTGCAGCGCCGCGAGAGTCGTGGCAGCCACTGGAGAAGCGATTACCAGGCCCTGGACGAAGCGCTGGCCTCTCGCCGTTACGTCTTTCAACGATCAAGCGCCAGGAACGGCGCAGCGATCCCAGAAAAGGTAGCGTAACATGCGTAATCTGCCCTTAAATCTGATCCGCCAGGCGTTGGATGAAGACGGGGCCTGGTCCGATATTACAACATTGAGCACAGTGCCGGAGGAACAACAAGCACAGGCCAGCATCATCGCTCGCCAGGTGGGCGTCATCGCCGGATTGAACGTCGCGGCTGAAACCTTTCGCCTGCTCGACAGTGCAATTGCTATTGAACTGCTGGTGCAGGACGGAGCGGCCGTCCAGCCAGACCAGACCCTGGCCCATTTAAGTGGCCCGGCCCGCTCGCTGCTGAGCGCTGAGCGCGTGGCCCTGAATTTTCTCGGTCATCTCTCCGGCATCGCCACCGTCACCGCGCGCTGTGTAAGCGCCATCGAAGGCACACAGGCGCGCATCCTTGATACGCGCAAGACGACGCCAGGTCTGCGCAGCCTGGAGAAGGATGCTGTAAGGGCGGGCGGCGGTCACAATCACCGCTTCGGCTTGAGCGATGGCGTTCTCATCAAGGACAACCACATCAAGGCGGCCGGGAGCGTCACAGCAGCCATCGATGCTGCTCGCCGCCTGGCTCCCCATCTGCTCAAGATCGAAATCGAGTGCGAAACACTGTCGGAAGTACACGAGGCCCTGGCAGCCGGTGCAGATGTCATCTTGCTCGACAACATGCATATCGAAATGATGCGCAGCGCGGTAGAACTGGTGCGCCGTGTCGGACCCGGTGTGCTGATCGAGGCCTCCGGCAACGTTGGCACCGATCCCGCGCGCCTGGCCGCTGTCGCCGCTACCGGCGTAGATTTCATCTCGTTGGGAGCGCTGACGCATTCGGCACCCAATTTAGACGTATCGCTCGAATTCGCTTGAGGACCCATCCGCAAGGAGGAAACCAATGCCATTACAAACATCGTGCGCAGAAAGCAAAGAAGAGCGCATCTTGCCGCTCATCTCGCCGCTCACACGTTCTCAGCACGCTCACTCGCAGCGTATAGATACCATTCCCAGCTTCTACGCCGAGATGCCAGGCGAAGAACTGGATCAGCGCATCGCTGCCACCAGAACAGCCCTCGGAGATCGTCTTGTCATCCTGGGACATCACTACCAGCGTGACGAAATCATCAAGTACGCGGACTTCCGCGGCGACTCCTTCAAACTCGCGCAGTTAGCCGCGGCTCGACCGCAGGCGGATTACATCGTCTTCTGCGGCGTCCATTTTATGGCGGAGAGCGCCGACATTCTCAGCGCGCCTCACCAGCGCGTCATCCTGCCCAATCCTGCCGCTGGCTGCTCTATGGCCGATATGGCCAATATCGCCGAGGTCGAGGAATGCTGGGATCTACTTCTGGAAACCCTCGGCCCAGATATGGGCGTCGTTCCTGTAACTTACATGAACTCGGCTGCCAACCTCAAGGCCTTCTGTGGGCGCAATGGCGGCATCGTCTGCACCTCGTCCAACGCTCCCAAAGTGATAGACTGGGCTTTCAAACACGGCAAACGCGTGCTGTTCTTCCCCGACGAGCACCTGGGACGCAATACCGCCCTCAGGTACGGCATCGCCGAAAATCAGATGTTCGTCTGGAACCCCAAAGACCCCATGGCCTCGGAGAACGTCGAAGAGGAACTGGAGCGCTCGAAGATCATTCTCTGGAAAGGCTACTGTACCACGCACATGCGTTTCAACGTGCAGCAGGTGGCCAAAGCGCGCGCCGAGTATCCCGGCATCAAGGTCCTGGTACACCCGGAGTGCCGTCGCGAGGTAGTGGACGCCGCGGACCTTTATGGCTCAACCGAGTATATCATCCAACAGATCGAGCAGGCCCCGGCGGGCAGCCAGTGGGCCGTGGCTACCGAGATCAACCTCGTGCATCGCCTGGCAAAAGAGCATCC
>DATGVV010000768.1:0-4117 GCA_035299885.1 Chloroflexota bacterium
CCAGGCATCAAATCGACTTTGGCAAGGCCCTGGAACTGCTAAAGGATTTCGGACGGCTCTGGGCCAATGCCGGCGGGGAGATGCGGAAAAGGTTTGTGGATGAACTCTTCGAGTCCAAGCGCATCACAGGCAAACGACTTCACCTGCGTCTCAAGCCGGTCTATGGAAGGTTGGTGACCTTGAAGCGGGCCCGAGGGGATTCGAACCCCCGGTCTCCAGCGTGACAGGCTGGCATGTTAGGCCGCTACACCACGGGCCCGGACCTGGAAACTATACCAACCTAGTAGGGACTGCCTGACGCGGCCGTGCCGGCGGGCTGGGGCGCCGCGCTAGTGCAAATGTCTCGAAAGGCCGTGACCACCGCGCCGGCGTCGGCCATCGTGACGTGGTGATGGGTCACCAGCCGCATGCGCGTGGAGCCGCTGGGCGCCGCCAGAATGCCGCGTTGGCGGAGCTGGGCGCTGACCTGGACCGCGTCCAGATCGGGCCGGGTGAAGCCCAGGAACAGGATGTTGGTCTGGACCCGGCTGAGATCGAGCTGGATGCCCGGCAGGTCATGGATGCCTTCGGCGATATGGCGAGCGGTGCGGTGGTCCTCCCCCAGCCGGTCCACCATCGACGTGAGGGCGACGATGCCCGCCGCCGCGATCACGCCGGCCTGGCGCATGCCGCCGCCGAGCATCTTGCGGTACTTGCGGGCGCGCTCGATGAAATCGCGCGGCCCGCACGTGAGCGACCCGACGGGCGCGCCCAATCCTTTCGAGAGGCAGATGTAGACGCTGTCGAAGCCGGCGGCCAGTGTGTTGGCGGGCAGGCTTAGGTAGACGGCGGCATTGAACAACCTGGCGCCATCGAGGTGCGTCTTCAAACCGTGGCGGCGGGCGACCTCCAGCACGGCGTCCGTCTCGGCGGGCGTCATGACTACGCCACCGGCCAGGTTGTGGGTGTTCTCCAAGCAAACCAGGCGCGTCCGCGGCCAGTGGATGTTCTGTCCGCGAACCGCCTCGTCGACCAGCTGGGCGGTGACGTGGCCGCCACGGTCGTCGATCGGCTGGAACTGGAGCCCGCCGGCCACGGCGGCGCCGGCCACCTCGTTGAGGAAGATGTGCGAGCCGCGGCCAACGATGACCTCGTCGCCGCGTTCGGTGTGCGCCAGGAGCGAGCACAGGTTGGCCATGGTGCCGCTGGCCACGTACAGCGCCGCCTCCTTGTCAAGAGTGTCGGCGGCAAGCCCCTCCAGGCGATTGACGGTGGGGTCCTCGCCGAAAACGTCGTCGCCAACCTCGGCCTCAGCCATGGCCCTGCGCATCTCAGGCGTGGGCTGGGTGACGGTATCAGAGCGGAGGTCGATCATACGACCGTAAGGGTACTCTTTGGGTGCTCGTCATGGACTTCGGCTTGTTCTTTTATTGCCAGGGTCGGGGCGTGCCTCACCATCGGGCTTACGCGGAGATGCTGGAGCAGATCGAGCTGGGCGAACAGCTCGGCTTCAGTGAGGCCTGGTTCGTCGAGCACCACTTCACCGACTACTCGCTGCTGCCGAGCCCGAACCTGATCGTCGCCTCGGCCATCCAACGCACCAAACACATGCGCTTCGGCAACTACATCAACGTGCTGCCGATCCATCACCCGGTCAGGCTGGCGGCGGAGGCGGCCATGCTCGACAACCTGTCCGGCGGGCGGTTCGATTTCGGCATCGGCAAGGGTGTGCGGCCCGCCGAGTTCGCTAAGTTCGAAGTGGACTTCGCCGACGCGCCGGCGATGACCGATGAGGCCGTCGAGATCATCGTCAAGGCCTGGACGCAGGAGACTTTTAGCCACGACGGCGGGTTCTGGCGGATACCAGAAACCACCCTTCGGCCGCGCCCGTTCCAGAAGCCGCACCCGCCGATCCACATGGTGGCCAGCCATGTTCCGACGGTGGAGAAGGTGGCGGCCCGCGGCTGGCCGGCGGCGCTGCACTTCACACCGGTGTCCGAACTGCCGAGCTGCATCGAGACGTACCGCTCGGCCACCCCTCCAGGCATGCCGTCCGAAGGGCCCTTCCGGCCGCGGATAGTCGTCTGCCGCGAGCTGTTCGTGGCCGAATCGGCGGAGTATGCGCGAGCCCAAGGAGCGGTGGCGGTGCAGGGCTTCTGGCATTTATCAGCGCTGCTGCCTCCGCCGCCGCCAGCCACCTTCTCGGATGAGCGGCTGAAGGAATTGACCACGCGCGTGCTGGGCGGACGCAGCTACGACGAGCTGGACGAGGCCGGCATCGTCTTGATCGGCTCGCCTGACCAAGTGGCCGAGAAAGTCCGGCATCTGGAAGAGATGGGTGTGGACACGCTGCTGGTCCTGGCCAGCTTCGGCACCTTGCCGCACGAGGCGGTGTGCCGGTCGATGGAGCTATTCGCGAAGAGCGCCATGGGTCGCTAGACGACCCGGGCTACGGACTGAGCCGGCAGCTCGCCGTCGAAGTGGCCCAGGATGTGGGCCAGGATCTCGACACCGTCCACCAGCCGCGGGCCGGGCCGGCTGAAGTACGCCGAGCCGTTCACGGCCCAGATCTGCCTGGCGCCGGCAGCGAGGAGTCTGTCCCGCACGAGCGGCCCTTCATCGATTGTGCGCGGCAGGTCGAAGCCGCAGGGCATGAGCACCACGATCTCGGGCGCATAAGCTTCGATTTCCGCCCAGCTGGTTTTCGTAGACGGCTGGTCGCGGTTGCTGAACGACTCCTCACCGCCGGCCAGCTCGACCATCTCAGGCACCCAGTGGCCGGCGCGCATAGGCGGGTCCAGCCATTCCATGCAGTAGACTCGCGGGCGGCGCGCAGCCGTCGAGACCACGCTATCCAGCCGCTGCCGCAGGCTCGCCACGTACAGCTCGGCCCCGCCGGCGCGGCCGGTCAGCGCGCCGACAGTTCGGATGCTGGCCAGCACCTGCTCCAGGTTGTTGGGCTCCAGCGACACGACGCGCGGCTTGCTCGACACCGAGGCGGCCACGCGGTTCACCTCGGCGTAGGCCACCGCGCAGACGTCGCACAGCTCCTGGGTCAGGATGAGGTCGGGCTGGAGCTCCTCCAGCAGGTCTCGATCGAGGTGGTAGATGCTCTTGCCCGCATCCAGCAGGGCATTGATGCCGTCGTCGATGTCCCGGCTCGATAGCGCCGAGGCGGGCAGCGCCGTGGAGGTGACGCGCGGCTTGGAGAGGGCTTTGGACGGGTAGTCGCACTCGTGCGTCACGCCCACCAGCTGATCGCCAAGCCCCAGCGCGAACACGATCTCGGTGGCGCTCGGCAGCAGGGAGACGATTCGCACGGCTTGATCATGTCATGTGGGTACCCTTATAGGAATGCGAAATCAGGCTCCGAGCCCGGTTTCGAAGGTGGCCGTCGCGCCGGCGAGCTTCCGCGTCGTCCTGGGCAACCGCCATTTCACGTACCTGTGGGCGGCGCAGCTGCTGTCGCAGATCGCGCAGAACATCATCAACTTCGCGGTCCTCGTCAAGGTCGAGGAGCTGAGCCATTCGACGACGCAGATCGCAGTGACGATCGTGTCGTTCACGCTGCCTGCAGTGCTGTTCGGTCCGATCGCCGGCGTGTTCGTCGATCGGATCGACAAGAAGGCGATCCTGGTCTACACCAATGTTTCGCGCGGGGTGGCCACGCTGGGCTTCGTGTTCTTCGGCCAGAGCCTGCCGGCGATCTTCGCCATCCTGTTCGTGTCGTCGACCATCAACCAGCTGTTCAGCCCGGCCGAAGGCGCCAGCATCCCCATGCTCGTCAAACGCGACCAGCTGCTGAACGCCATGTCGCTCTTCAACCTGACGTTCTACAGCGCGGTGGTGATCGGCTTCATCATGATTGCACCGGCGGCCATTAAGCTGGCCGGCTTGGACGTGGCCTTCTTCATCACCGCCGCGATGTACGTGGCCGCGGCCGGCCTGTGCCAGATCCTGCCCGGGGGGCGCATGGGCCGGCTGCGTCAGGTGCCACCACCGCAGCCGAGAGCGGAGGAATGGCACATCGAGAGCGGGACGCAGTTCTGGAACGAGCTGCGCGAGGGCCTGATGCACATCATCGGCAGCAGCGAGCTGCTGGCGGCCATCGTCCAGCTGACGCTCATCTCCACGCTGC
>DATGVV010000769.1:0-6711 GCA_035299885.1 Chloroflexota bacterium
CGCCCACGTCGGGCGTGATGACCCGCACGCGGTCCTCGGGCCAGCCCAGGATGGTCGTCACCGACTTGCGGACACGATGAGGCACCTGCGTGGAGGTCCACAGCGTGACCGTGGCGGAGGCGGGATCGGCCTCCGCCAGCGCGCCTCGATTCTCGAGCGGGCTGCCGCCTTGCCGGCAGCTGTAGAAGCGGCCGCGGACCGTCACGGCCGGCTTGTCGGCCGGCTTTTCGCCTCGCTCGAAGCTCATGCTGATGGCCAGGTTGTTGGGCACGTCGTCGTACAGCTGGGTTCCGCTGAGGGCGGACTGGCCGCTGACCGGCGGCAGCGGCTCGGCCTCGAGCTCAATCAGGTCGCGGGCGTCTTCGGCGATTGGGCGTGACTCGGCCACGACCACGGCCACCGGCTCCCCGATATAGCGCAGGCGATCGCTGGCCAGGACCCGCACCTCGGTTTCGCGCAGCATGAGGCTCACGGCCCGGGCGAAGTCGGGCTGAGGCACCTCGCTGGCTGGCATCGGAAACGTGTCAGCCAGGTCCTCAGCCGTCAGTACCATGACGACCCCGGGACTCTGTCGGGCGGCCTCCACGTCGAGCCGGCGCATTCGGGCGTGCGCGTAGGGGCTGCGGAAGACGGCCATATGCAGCGCGTCAGACCGCCTCAGGTCGGCCACAAACTGCGCTTCCCCGCGCAGTAACCGCGGGTCCTCGAGCCGCTTTACGGCGGGGTAGATCTCAGTCAAGCGGCACCCGGTGCTTGGCCAGGCGGGCGTATCGGGGCAGCTCGTCGCCGATGAGCGGCAGCGCGTAATCAATAAAGGCTTGGGTCACGAAGTTCTTCTCGGCATTCACAAATTCGGGAGGCATCAGCTTAACGGTATTGGCCACGTCAGCCAGCGGCGCCAGGCCGGTGCTGCAGTCGTATCTGGAGCCTGGTTCTCGCACCAGCGTCACCATCGAGCCCGACTCGCGGTCGAGGGCGTGCTTCACCCCGGCTCGGCCGGCCATGTAGGCCTCATCCAGATCGGTGCGAGACGCCAGGGCCATGGACATGCGCTGCAGAGTGCCGGGCTTGTCGAAGCGGGCGCGCAGGCCGAGCCGGCCCTGGACTTCCTGCACCAGGTAGGCAGCGGGACTTTCGAAGTAGCCGTGGCCGAAGGCGTCGACAAACGTCGGCTCGGTGCTGCGCGCCACGACGTTGCCTGCGGGATCGGTGATGCGCTCGGGCACGATGGCCACCACGTAGCCGATGCGGTCATAGACGCGCTGCGCGTCCGCTAGGAATTGGTCGGTCGTGAGACGGTGCTCGGGGAAGTAGATCAGGTGCGGCGCATCTTCCTCCGAATGCTTGCCCAGGCCCGCCCCGGCGGCGAGCCAGCCCGCGTCGCGGCCCATGACCTCGATGATCTTGATCGGGTCGAAGCGGCGCATGGCCTCGGTGTCCAACCCGGCTTCGAGAGTGGAAATCGCCAGGTAACGCGCGACGCTGCCATAGCCGGGACAGTGGTCGGTGAATGGCAGGTCGTTGTCGATGGTCTTTGGCAGGCCGATCACGAACAGCTCGTAGCCGCGCTCGCGAGCCAGCCGGTCCAGCCGGGCTGAGGTGTCGGCGGAATCGTTGCCGCCGGCGTACAGAAAGTAACGGACGTCGAGGCGACGCACTAGGTCCAGCACGCGCTCGAGCTGCTCGTCGTCAGGCTTGAAGCGACACGATCCGAGGGCGGCGGAGGGGGTGTCGCGCAGGTCCGCGCGGGTCGCGGCCGTCTCCGCCCGCAGATCGACCACGTCGCCGTCCAGCAGCCCTTGGACGCCATTGAGCATGCCAAAGATGCTGCCCACCGCCGGCTGCTGCAACGCCTGATCGATCACCCCGGCCAGGGTGGCGTTGATGACCGCCGTGCAGCCACCGGACTGGCCCACGATCAAATTGTTCGGCACCAATCGATCTTAGGCGTGCGCGGCGTCGGCCCGGCGCAGCAGCAGGACCGTGACCATCGCTGCAGCCGCCAGGATCATCGTCAAGAAGATCATCCCGTCCAGCCCCCAGGCTTGGGCAAACGGGCCTCCCAGCACGCCACCGGAAACTTCGCCCACGCTCAGCACGATCGAATACAGGCCCATGATCACGCCGCGGTCGGCCTGGAAGTCTTCCGTGATGTCGGCCAGGTACGCCAGCGCGGCGGGCGTGAAGCCGCTTTCGGTGGCGACGGCGAGGGCCAGCAGCGGAACCAGCCCCACGAACCACCAGGGACTGTCGTCAGCGCGGTGGTTGAGGACCAGCAGGTCGAGGCATACGACGAACATCCCACCCAGCGCAATGGCCATGATGGTGGTCTTGTGCGGAAAGCGGCCAAACAGGCGGCTCCAGCCAAAAGTGCCGCCGATCAGCACCAACACGAACAGACCCATGATGGTGCTGACCTGGTTGCCGCTCATGCCACCGGTCAGCAGCTGGCCAGGGTGGCGCGGCCCCGCCAACTGGAACACCACATTGTTGAACCACAGCCCAATCACAGCCGTGACGCACAGCCAGGCAGGTACAAAACGGAGCACGCGAGGCTGCCGGATGATGCCCAGGAAATCCCTGATGCCCGTCTGCTCCAGGCGCTGCACTTGCCAGGTGCGAGACACCCATATCCAGACTACGAGCGCGCTCAGCGCATACAACCCGGCGACGGCTCGGAACGCGTCGATTCCCAGCTGCTGCCACACCACGCCGCCGAGCGCGTAGCCGCTGCCGATGCCGACGAGCGTCGCGATCTCGTAGTAGGCCATCGTCCGGCCACGGGGCTCGTGCGCAACGGGGGTGTTATCGGCCAAGAAGCCGAGCGTGGCCGGAGTGAGAGTGGCGGCCGACACACCTTCCAGGCCGCGCGCCAGGAACAACACTGCCAGGCTGCCGGAGAGAGGATAGACCTGGAGCGCGGCCAGGCCGATTAAGGGCCCGGCGATGATGAACGGCTTGCGACCGAAGCGGTCGCTCAGCGCGCCCATGGCGGGGGCAACGAACAGCTCGACGAGATAGCTGCTGCTCAGCAGCAGCGCCACGATCGTGGCCACCACGGGTACCCCCTGACTGCGCAGGTGCGCCAGATAGAAGCCGATGATCACCGTGGCCGCCGATTGTCCGCAGCGCAGCAGGAAAGCCGACCAGATGACAGCGCCCGTCGCCGCGGCGATGCGGCGCGAATTTGGAACGTGGAGTTTGGAATTTGGAACCATCTCAGTCATACGCGCGGCACAAAGTCCAAATTCCAAGTTCTACAATCGCTCGCGTGGAACGCGAGCTCTTGGCAGGCATTGCCACGAATGGGCCGTGGCAGGGTTTCATCGAGGAGGCCCGCAATCCCAAGAAGCGCCATTATGCCTGGGGCTACAGCCTGCGCACCGACGTGTCGTCGGAGGCTACCGAAGCGCTCAAGAGCGGCGATAAGAAACACCGCATCAAGAACGGCACGAAGGTTTACCTGGCCTGCTGGGAACCGGGCAAAGACGACACCGCTCATATATTCCGGATCGGGTACGTCGACTACATCCGCCGGGATGGCCATTTCATCTCGTTTGCCTTCCACCTCGACGAGCTGGTGGAGCTGATGGTGCCGGTCGAGCGGGACCAGCTGCTGCTGCGCTACGTGGACCCGGCGGACGTCCGCCCGGCCGGTACCCCGGTGCTATAGTTACCGCCGATGAGCGTGGAGATGCGGCCCGATGAGTCGCTCGAGAGCCTCTTGCGGCGCTTCAAGCGGGGCGTTTCCGTTGAAGGCATTACACGCGTCTTCCGCAGCAAGATGAGCTTCCTGTCCAAAGGAGAGAAGCGGCGACTGAAGCGCAAGCGGGCCGAGCGGCGCCGCAAGCGCCACGCTTATGAGCGCTAACTAACCTTAAGGGACAATTGAGGCTCTCCGGTGCGGAGGGCCTTTTTTATTGGTAAGCGTGGATGACTGAGCTGGCCGACTTGACCAAAGCCTACGACGCTAAGGCTGTCGAGGCCAGGACCTATGCGTTCTGGGAGGGGCAGGGGTACTTCACGCCCAAGCCCGACCACTCCAAGAAGCCGTTCACGATCATGATCCCGCCGCCGAACGTGACGGGCGCGCTGCACACCGGCCACGCCTTGACGTTCACCATCGAGGACATCCTGGTGCGCTGGCACCGCATGTTGGGCGATCCGACGCTGTGGCTGCCCGGCACCGACCATGCGGCGATTGCCACCAATTACCTGCTGCAGCAGCAGCTGGCCCGCGAGGGCATCAGCTGGCAGGCACTCGGCCGCGAGAAGTTCCTGGAGCGGGCCTGGCAGTGGAAAGAGGAGTACCACGCCCGCATCGTCAACCAGATGAAGCGCCTGGGCATGTCGGTTGACTGGAGCCGCGAGCGCTTCACCATGGACGAGGGCCTGTCCCGCGCGGTGCGCACCGTGTTCGTGCGGCTGTACCAGGAGGGGCTGATCTATCGCGGCGAATACATGGTCAACTGGTGCCCCGGCTGCCAGACGGTGATCAGCGACCTGGAGGTTGCGCACCGCGAGGAGAACGGCGAGCTGTGGACCTTCCGCTACCCGCTGGCGGACGACCCGAAACAGGGCATCGAGGTGGACACGACCCGGCCGGAGACGATGCTCGGCGACACAGCCGTGGCCGTCCACCCGGAGGACGATCGCTATAGGCCTTGGATTGGCAAGACGCTGCGTCTGCCGCTGGTCGGCCGGCTCATCCCGGTAGTCGCAGACGAGGTGGTGGATCCGAAGTTTGGCACCGGCGCGGTGAAGGTCACCCCGGCGCACGATCCAACCGATTACGAAATTGGCAAGCGCCACAGCCTGCCAGCCGTGGAGGTCATGCACGCCGACGGAACGATGAGCCAACAAGCCGGCAAGTTCGCCGGGCTGGACCGCTTCGAGGCTCGCCAGGAGGTGCTGGCCGAGCTCGAGGCCGCGGGGGCGCTGGTGAAAACGGAGCCCTACAGCCACGCCGTGGGCCATTGCCAGCGCAGCGACGACGTCGTTGAGCCGCGCATCTCGGAGCAGTGGTTCGTGAGGATGAAGCCGCTGGCCGAACCGGCCCTGCAAGCGGTGCTCGATGGCCGCATCACGATCATCCCGGACCGCTTCACCAAGGTCTACACGCACTGGCTGGAGGACATCCGCGACTGGGCCATCTCGCGGCAGATCTGGTGGGGCCACCGCGTACCGGTGTGGTACTGCCAGAGCTGCGACGAGATCATCGTGCAGGTGGAGGCGCCATCGCGCTGTCCGAAATGCCGCGGCGACGACCTGCTGCAGGACCCGGACACGCTGGACACCTGGTTCAGCTCGGGGCTGTGGCCGATCAGCACCCTGGGCTGGCCGGACGACACCGAGGACCTGCGCTACTTCTATCCGACCTCCGTCATGGAGACGGGCTACGACATCCTGTTCTTCTGGGTGGCCCGCATGGCCATGCTGGGATTGCATTTCATGGACGAGGTGCCGTTCCGGCAGGTATACCTGCACGGCATGGTGCGCGACGCCTTCGGCCAGAAGATGAGCAAAACCAAAGGCAACGTGATCGATCCACTCGATCTCATGGACGAGTACGGCACCGATGCCCTGCGCCTGGCCATGGTGACCGGCAACTCAGCCGGCAACGATCTGCGCCTGTCCGAGCAGCGCGTGGAGCACGGCCGCAACGTGGCCAACAAGATCTGGCAGGCCGCGCGCTTCGCGCTCAGTTACGAGGCGTCAGGCGTCAGGCGTCAGGCGTCAGCGGAGGGTCTCGAACTTCCGGAGCGCTGGATCCGCAGCCGCGCGCTCACGGCTTGCCGGAACGTCACACGCCAGCTCGAGCAGCTTCAGCTGGGCGAGGCGGCGCGGACCGTTGAGGAGTTCTTCTGGGGCGAGTTCTGCGATTGGTATCTGGAGTCGGCAAAGCCACGGGTTTTGGGCACGAAGCACGCCGCGCGAGGCCCCGCCGCCAAGGAGACGCTGCGCGAAGTTCTGGCCGTGAGTGTGCGGCTGTTGCACCCGTTCATGCCGTACGTCACCGAGGAGATCTGGCAGCACCTTCGTCAGAGCCAGCCGGGCCTGACCGAAACGATCGCCGTCGCCCAGTGGCCGGGCACATCCGAAGGCCAGCCTATAGGCTCGGAAACGCCGCTGGAAGCCTGGGACGACGCCCCCGCCGAAGCCGACATGGCGCTGGTGATAGAGGCTGTTACGGCTATTCGTAATTACCGTTCCGAAAACAAGATCGATCCCCGCAAGCAGATGCTGTTCGCGGTAGAAAGCGGCGACCGCAAAGATGTTCTGCTCCAACAGGCGTACCTCATCGAAGCGCTGGCGAACGTGGCGCTCCGGCAAGATGCGCCTTCAGAGGCAGTTCGACTTCTGGTTAATGGTCATGAGCTGCGGTTGTCGGCGCCGCTCGACGTCTCAGCCGAGCAGCGTCGCCTCAACGAGGCTCGCGACGAGGCGGAGCAAGAAATGATTCGGGCATCGCGGCAGTTGGACCAGCCTGGCTTCCGCGATCGTGCGCCGGCGCACGTGGTTGAGAAGGCAGAGGAACGGTTGACGGCGGCGAAGGAACGGCTCGCCAAAATCGAAACGCAATTGCGAGAGCTGGGCTGACATGCCGCTGAACATCGGCATTATGGGGCTGCCCAATTCGGGTAAGTCCACGCTGTTCAACGCCATCACCCATGCCCATGCGCCGACAGGGACGCACGCGTTCTCGACCAC
>DATGVV010000770.1:0-11285 GCA_035299885.1 Chloroflexota bacterium
CCATCCGCACCTAGCTCCACCGCCCCGAGCGTGGCGGCGACCTCTGGTCTCGCGCTCAAGGAGTACATTACCGAGCCCATTGGTAAGGACAACGTCGAAGCCATCACCTTTTCGCCGGACGGTAAGCGCCTGGCCATCGGCGCCGCGGACGGCGTCCTTGCCATCTACACCGTCGAGAAGCACGACGAGGAGCCGCTCGTGGCCCAGCTCCATGGCGGCTTCGTCAGTGGTCTGGCATGGTCGCCGGATGGTACGCAGATCCTCAGCGCGGCCGCCGACGGCAGCGTGCGCCAGGCCCGCGGCGACAAGCTGCAGGTGATCCACAGCTACACGGCCTTCCCTGGCAGCCACCCGGCGGTGGCTTGGTCGGCCGATGGTCGCCAGCTGGCCTTGGCCCAGGGCCGCAATGCCATCCAGGTGTTCGATGCCGCCGATGGCAGCCTGATCGAGACCTTCGACCTACCCAACGCCACCACGCGGGCTCTGTGGTGGCTGCCTGGCGGCGATATCGTCGCCAGCGATGATACGGGCCAGGTCAGCTTCTTCGCCCACGGCCAGACGAAGGCCGCGCGCAGCTTCAAGCCCTCGCCCTCGCGAAAATCCGTGAACAGCCTCAGCCTGTCCCCCAATGGCGCCAGCCTGGCCGTTGGCTACGACGATGGCTCTGTCGTGCTGCTCGATCCCGCCACCGCCAAGCAAACGCGCGAGCTGGTCAAAGGCCGCCAGCTCGGCACCGCGACGTTTTCGCCCAACAGCAGGCTGATCGCCGTCTCCTCGGTGGCCTTCGACCTCAAGCTGTTCGACGCCGAAGGCAAGCTGGTGGCGAAAGAGGATGTCGGCTACGACGTCAATGGCACCGCCTGGTCCTCGGACGGCAAATACCTGGCCGCAGGCACGGATGCGCACGACTTCCGCATTTGGCAGCTCGTCCCGCCCCAAACACCGTCGCGCCCGGTGCCGGCTGGGCCTGCCTACATGGGCCGCTAGGCTTGGACCGATGAATCTGCCGATCAACCCGCCGCTGGCGCCGATGCTCGCTAAGCTCCAGCCCGACATTCCCGAAGGACCTGGCTGGCTGTACGAGCCCAAATGGGACGGCTTCCGAGCCATCGTGTTCCGCGATGGCTCGGATCTGGAGGTCTGCAGCCGCGACAAGCGGCCGCTGCAGCGTTACTTCCCGGAGCTGCTGCCTGTCCTGTGCGACATCCTGCCGGATCGCTGCGTGGTCGATGGCGAAATCATCATCGCCACCTCGGATGGTCTCGATTTCGATTCCCTCCAGCTGCGGCTCCATCCGGCCGAGTCGCGCGTTCGCAAGCTGGCCGGCGAGATCCCCGCCAGCTACGTCGCCTTCGATCTGCTGGCGCTGGGCGACGACAACCTGTGCGTCGAGCCGTTCAAGCGCCGGCGCGATCTGCTGGAGCGGAAGCTGGCCGGCGTGGGTGCGGCCACCTACGAGTTCCTGGCCAATGTGCGCCGCCTGGAGTCAACGGTCCTGCTCACGCCCCAAACGGCCGATACGGCCGAGGCTCGGCGCTGGTTCGACGACTTCGAGCGCATCCATCTGGAAGGTATCGTCGCCAAGCGCGAGGACCAGACCTACCTGCCGGGTGATCGCGCCATGGTCAAGGTCAAACATCACCGCACGGTGGATTGCGTGGTGGGCGGCTACCGCAAGCAGAGTAAGGGCGAAGGCCTGGGCTCGCTGCTGCTGGGCCTGTACGACGATGCCGGCGTGCTCCACTACGTCGGCCACACCTCCAGCTTCTCCCGCTCCGAAGCGCAGGTCGTGCTCGACAAACTGCGGCCTTTGGAAGGCGGCGAAAGCTTCGGCTGGGGCCGCTCACCCGGCGGCCAGAGCCGCTGGTCGCAAGGCCGCGAGACGGAATGGGTCAACATCGCCCCGCAACTCGTCTGCGAGGTTCAGTTCGACTACCTCCAGGGCGACCGCTTCCGGCACGCCGCCCGTTTCCTTCGCTGGCGCGACGACAAACCCCCGCGCGAGTGCACCTGGGAACAGCTGAAGCTCGGCGCTTCCCCTAAGCCGAGCGCTTCTTAGGCGCCCGAGCCAGCGCCAGCTCCGCCAGGTCGCGCCCCTTGGCAAGGCACCTCACGTCGCGGCCGTCGTCAGAGATCACACCCATCGCGAGCGTGTCAATCGACTCGATGCCGTACATCCCGATGTCGTCACGGACGGCCTCGAGGGCCTCGTCTTCAGTGTCGAACTCGCCAGACAAGTTGCCGCTCTCGACGTCAATCAGCTCGTACACACCTATCTCTCTATCCCAGACTCTACTCGAAAAACGGCCTGGACCAAATCCAGCAGAACCTCAGGCGCGGCTTCGACGCTGTAATGTCCTGGACCTCGCGTCTGCGCAATGACGACGGCGTCTTCCGTCGAAATTGCCAACTGCGCGATGAACTCGCCAAGATGGTATTCCCGAGCTCGGTTGGCGGCAGTCTCCACGCTGTCCCACGTGGAGATGCCTCGATAAAGCCTCGGGTCCTCGCGTTGCGGCCGCCGCGGCTTCTTGCCCAAAGCCTCATCTGACGTGAAATCCAGCAGGTTCGGCGGATTGCTGCGGACGATCCGATAGAGGGTGAGCTGGCCCGGGGTCAACCGGGCATGCGGCGCCGCGAGGGCTGCACGCGCGGGGGCTCGCGGTCCTGTTTGGGAAAGTGTGGTGGCCAGGGGGCTTCGCTGAGGCCTTCGCGCTCATCACGGTCGGCGAGATCGAGCAGCGGCTCGATGGTGGCCGCGTGGGCGTCAATGTCGGCTCCAGGGTCGCCGCGATCCCGAAAACGGGCTGGCACCGTACGGATGGTGAAGTCGCGCGGGTCCACGCCGGCCACCTCGGACCAATCGAGCGGGCACGATACCGTGGCATCCGGTACAGGACGGATTGAGTAGGCCGAGGCCACTGTCCGGTCGCGGGCGTTCTGGTTGTAGTCCACAAACACGCCCTGGCGCTCTTCCTTCCACCACGCGGTTGTAGCCACGCCCGGCATGCGGCGCTCGACTTCGCGGGCGAAGGCCAGGGCGGCGCGGCGCACGGTAGTGAAGCCCCACCGCGGCTCAATCCTGCAGTTGATGTGAATGCCGCGTTTACCGGACGTCTTGGGAAAACCGCGAAGTCCGTATTCCTGCAACACATCGCGCGCCACGAGCGCTGTGCGCCGCACGTCGTCCCAGGCCACGCCCGGCGTGGGGTCGAGATCCACGCGCAGCTCGTCGGGGTGATCGACGTCGTCGCAGCGCACCGGCCAGGGGTTGAAGTCGATGCAGCCCAGGTTCACGGCCCACAGAATGTGCGCGGCGTCGGCCAGCACCAGCATCTCGGCGAAGCGGCCGCTCGGAAAGCGCACGGTGGCGGTCTGCATCCAATCTGGCCTCGGTGGCACGCGCTTCTGGAAGAAGCCCTCGCCCTCCACGCCATTTGGCCAGCGGTACAGCGTGGTAGGACGGTTGCGCGCGCCCGCCAGCGCCCCCGCGGCCACATCGCGGTAGTAGTGGACCAGCTCCAGTTTGGTAGCGCCCAGCGCCGGGAAGAACACCTTCTCGGGGTTGCTGACCTTGATCTCGCGGCCGTCGACCTCGACCGTCTCGTACTGGGTGGTCACCTAGCCTCTCCCGCAGGCGGGCGAGGAACTTTCATCGCTAGAGCGAGCGCTCTGGCGGGTGGGGTTTATCTAGCCGCTGTTCGAGGTGCTCGAGGGCCTTGCCCTGGGCAGCGCGCGCGCGCTCCTTGACTGTGGCGGGCGCTTGCTGTTGCTTGCTTGCGGGCGGCGTCACGGACAGGCCTTTGTGCAGCAGCTGGTGGATCATGTCGTCCACGGCCACGCCTTCGGCCAGCCGAGCTCGCTTCTTGGTGGCCGGCGCGAGGCGGCGGACCGGCCGAAACGTGTCCAGCTCGGCCGATTGCACCAGCCAGCGGCCGGCCTGTTTGCTGGCGGGCAGCTTGCCCTTGCGCGCGAGCTCCCGCAGCTGGCCTTCGGTCATGCCCAACCGCTCGGCGCACTCGCGGATCGTCAGCAGCCGGCCCGTTGCTTCCATGAGAGGGATTGTAGTCCCTCTCCCACCGCGGTGGGAGAGGCTAGGCGAGGGCTCCTTAGCGCTTAGCGTGTGTCCACTGGACGAAGCGATCCGCCGGCAGCGTATTCATAATCCGTTCCAGCGGCACCTCGCAGGCCGCCGCTCGATCGCAGCCGTACGGCTGCCACTCCAGCTGGCCCGGCGCGTGGGCGTCGGTGTCGATCACGAACTTGGAGCCTAGCTCCAGCGCCTGCCGCAGCAGCCGTTTGGGCGGATCGAGGCGCTCCGGCCGGCTGTTGATCTCCACCGCCACGTCGTGCTCGGCACAGGCGCCGAACACCGCCTTGGCATCGAACGTCGACTCTGGCCGGCCGCGCCCAACCACCAGCCGGCCGGTGCAGTGGCCAAGCACGTTCACCAGCGGGTTGCGCACGGCCGCCAGCATGCGCGCCGTCATGCCCTCGCTGTCTTGACGCAGCTTGGAATGGACGCTGGCCACCACGATGTCCAGCTCGGCCAGCAGGTCCTCCTCCTGGTCCAGGCTGCCGTCCTCCAGGATGTCGACCTCGATGCCGGTCAGCATCCGAAACGGCGCCAGCTCGCGGTTGACCTCGCGGACCACCTCGATCTGATCGCGCAGCCGCTCGGGGCTGAGGCCCTTGGCGACCGTGAGCCGCGGCGAGTGGTCGGTCAGCGCGACCCACTCATGGCCGAGATCCCGGGCGGCGATGGCCATGTCCCGGATGGGCGAGCCCCCGTCCGACCAATCGGAGTGGACGTGGCAGTCGCCCTTGAGCGCCGCTCGGATTGCTTTGCCACGCTCGTCTTCGGCCTGGTCGAGGTTGCCCTCGAGTTTGCGCAGGTAGGCCGGGATCTCGCCCGCCAGCGCCTCGCGGATGACCTGCTCGGTCTTCTCGCCCACGCCCGGTAGGCTGCGCAGCTTGCCCTGTTCGGCCAGCTGTCGCAGGTTTTCCTTGCTGAAGCCACGGATCGCCTCGGCCGCGCCCCGATAGGCCCGCACGCGATACGTTTCCTCACGCCCGCGCTCCAGCAGGTAGGCGATGCGTTCCAGCGCCTCGACGGGCGTCATGGAGGTAGGGTAACCTAGCCTCCATGGGCAAGCTTGATGGGCGCGTCGCCATCGTCACCGGTGGCGGCAATGGCATCGGCATTCGATACTGCAAGGCGATTGCCGGCGAGGGCTCGGCCGTGGTTGTCGCCGAGCTGGATGGCCAGGCCGCGGTGCGTGTCGCCGACGAGATCTGCGAGGACGGCGGCCGGGCGTTGGCCGTCCAGACGGACGTGTCCGACAGCAAGTCAGTCGCGAACATGGTCGACCAAACCATCCGCACGTTCGGCAAGATCGACATCCTGGTCAACAACGCGGCGATCTTCGCGACGATCCCCATCTCTCGCGTCGGCATCGAGGAACTGTCCGAAGAGGAGTGGGACGCCGTTTACCGCGTGAACATGAAGGGCATGTTCCTAGTGAGCAAGGCCGTGGTGCCGCACATGAAGAAGGAGCGCTACGGGAAGATCGTGAACATCGGCTCCGGCAGCATGCTCGATGGCGCCGGCGGTCGCATCCATTACACCTCGGCCAAGGCCGCCGTGGTCGGCTTTACGCGCGTGCTGGCGCACGAGCTAGGCGACTACAACGTCCGCGTTAACACGCTGGCGCCAGGCTCAACGCTGAGCGAGGCAAACCCCACGCCTGAGATCATCAAGATGCGCGAGGCTGCCAGCAAGAGCCGCGTCATCAAGCGCATCCAGACGCCGGAGGACCTGATCGGGCCGATGCTGTTCCTGCTGTCGCCCGACAGCGATTTCATGACCGGCCAGATGATCGTGGCGGACGGCGGCTCCAAGTTCTACTAGATGCCCCCACTCAAGGTTGACGTCCACGCCCATCTGTACTCGCGCGATTACCTCGCTGAGCTCGACCGCATTTTCGCCAATCCCCAGACGCCGCGCGAGCGCGCCACCCACGCCACGCTGCAAGGCAAGATCAAGACGGACTCGGCCATGTGGAACGCCGAGGAGCGGCTGGAGTACTTGGACCAGCTCGATGTCCAGTACCAGGTCCTCTCGCTTTCCGTCCCGCAGGCGTATGAAGGCAGCCAGGCCGATCGGCTGAAGCTGGCCCGTATCAGCAACGACGACTTTGCCGAAACCGTGGCCAAATGGCCCAACCGCTTCCTCGGCTTCGGAAGCCTGCCACTGCCCCACGTCGATGACTCCCTGAAGGAGCTGGAGCGCTGCCTGGACGAGCTGCACATGGTGGGCGTCTGCCTGGGCACGAACGTAGACGCCAACTGGCTCGACGATGCGCGGCTCGCGCCCGTTTTCGACGAGCTGGACCGGCGCGGGACGGCCATTTTTCTGCATCCCTTGACGGCCGCGTGCGTTCAAGGCGTCACCGATTTCAACCAGAGCGCCGACCTGGCCTACGTCTACGATACAGCGGCAACGGTCTACCGCATGATGTTCAGCGGGATGTTCGATCGCTACCGCCGCCTCAAGCTGATCGTGCCGCACCTTGGCGGCATGCTGCCTGGGCTCATCGGCCGCTTCGGCAAATCCCACAGCGTCCACCCGGCCTGCCAGAACATCCAGCGCGCGCCCTACGAGTACATGGAGGAGTTTTATTACGACGCGGTCAGCTACTGGGTGCCCGCCCTGCACATGGCGGCCGCGTCGTTCGGCACCGATCACATCCTGCTCGGCAGCGACTACCCCTTTGCCATCGGCGACCTGCGTCTGGCGATTGAGACCGTACAAGAAGCCTTCGGCCCCGAAGATCAGGCCAAGATCTTCGGCGAGAACGCCAAGAAGCTCTTCCCCCAACTAATTCCCTCTCCCGCGGCGGCGGGAGAGGGCTAGGGTGAGGGAACCTTGAGCCTCACCAAGCTGTCTTTGGCGCTCACCCTCCTCCTAGCAGCCTGCGCCTCCACATCCGTTCCCCAACCTTCGGCGAGCACCGCCCAAGCCTCGAAACCCGCCACCCCCATCAAACTGACCGCCTCTTTCAGCGAGCCGGTGCCTCAGGAGCTGCCGGCTTGGCTCCCCAAAGAGGCCGGCATCTTCGAGAAACACGGCCTGGACGTGGAGCTGAAGTTCATCGCCAGTACCGCGGCCATCGCCGCGCTGGTGGCCGGTGAGGTGGTGGTCGGCAACACCGGCGGCCCATCGATCCTGAACGCCGTCGCCGGCGGGGCCGATCTGGTTGTTGCCGCCGTACCGCTGGCCCTGTCGCCCTTCCAGATCTACTCGCCGCCCAGCATCACCAGCATGAACGACTTGAAGGGCAAGGCTGTGGGCGTCAGCCGCTTCGGTGGCCAGTCCGACATCGAGATGCGCGTGGCGCTCAAGGCTTCCGGACTCGATGCCAAAAAGGACGTCCGCTTCGTCGAGACAGGGGATGCGCAGGCAACCACCGCCACCCTGCTCCAGGGCGTGGTTCAGGCTGCCGCCCAGAACCCGGCCAGCGCTCCAGCCCTCCTAAAACAGGGCCTGCACCCGATCTTTGACCTGGGCACGTCCAAGCAGCCCTTCGCCGAGCAGGTCGTCGTGGCGAAGCGCGATTGGGTCGTCCAGAACCGCCCCGTCATGCAGCGCTACATCGATGCCACCGTGGAAGCCATGCAGCGCCAGAAGCAGGACAAGGCGCTGTCCGTGTCGGTGCTGAAGAAGTACCTCAAGAGCGACGACGATGCCGCCATGGCCGAAACCTACGACATCTACATGAAGCTCTTTCCCACGCTGCCCGTCCCGAAAGCAGAGCAGTTCCAAGTCGCCAAAGAGATCGTCGCGGACACCAACCCCAAGGCGGCCAGCATCGATCTCGACAAGCTGGTCGACGCCTCTTTCGCAGCCGATGCCGAAAAGCGTGGCCTAGGCCGCTAATTCAGGAAAGGCCAGCCCGGCTTTCGCCACCTGGCCCGGCAGCGTCCGCCCGATAACGCCCTCAATCCAGGCCGACGTCTCGAGCAGCTGGTCGAGGCGAATGCCGGTCCGGATGCCCATCGCGTGCAGCATGTGCACGAGGTCCTCGGTGCAGATGTTGCCGGTGGCTCGTGGGGCGAAGGGGCAGCCGCCCAGGCCAGCGATGGAGCTGTCGAACTGGGTCACACCCTCGGACAGCGCGGCGACAACGTTAGCGAAGCCACTGCTGCGCGTGTTGTGGAAGTGGCAGGCGATGCTTTCCACCGGGATAGTCCGCTTGGCCATCTGAAGCAGCGCCGAGACGTGCGCCGGATCGGCCATGCCGGTGGTGTCGGCGAAGGTGACCTTCCCAATGCCAGCTTCTACCGCCTGGTTGGCCAGGTCGACCACCCGCGCCGGATCGATGTGCCCTTCGTAGGGACAGCCCCAGGACGTCCCAAAGGCGATCGCAACTGCCAGCCCATCGGCCTTCGCTCGCCTGGCAATAGCCTCGCACTCGCGCATGCCGTCTTCCACCGTGCGGTTGACGTTCTTCTTCTGGAACGTCTCGCTGGCCATGACCACCAGCTGCACCAGGTCCACCTTGGCCGCGGCGGCGCGCTCGTAGCCGCGCTCATTGGGAACGAGGCCGATCAGCCGTGTGCCCTTCGAGCGATCGACGCGGGCAAACAGCTCCTCGGCGTCCGCCATTTGGGGCACCCACTTGGGGCTCACGAAGCTACTGACCTCGATCTCTGGGACGCCCGCCGCGATCAGCGCGTTCACCAGGCGCAGCTTGTCCTCAGTCGAGATCGGCGCCGCCTCGTTCTGGAGTCCGTCGCGCGGGCCCACGTCGCAGATGGTCACGGCCTTGGGGAATTCCATACCGTTAGTTTGTCAAATGTCCTTGGTGAATAGCTGGCCGACGCTGGCCCGGACCCCTACGCTAAGGGTGGGGTAGACGTGGATTGGCCAGGCTACCAGCCCAACCGGCAGGCGGGCCCTCATGATTGGCAGGAACTCGTGCAGCAGCTCGCCCGCGCGCTCGCCCAAGATGTGCACGCCCACAATCTCGCCGCCCAGCCGCCCGCGCAGCCAGCCTGGCGCGGTGATCAGCTTGATTAGCCCTTCCGGCTCGCCCTCGCACAGCGCTCGGTCGATCTTCCTGAACGGCCAGCGCAGCACCTTGATCCTGTTGCCGTACTTGGCTCGCGCCTCGGCCTCCGTCAGGCCCACGCGCGCCAGCTCGGGATCCGTGAACGTCGTCCAGGGCACGACGCGGTCGGCCCATTTTTTGTGCTTGCCCTGCAGGTTGGCGGCGATAGTCCGCGCCTGCTCATCGGCCACGTGCGTGAACAGGTAGCCGCCGATGACGTCGCCGCAGGCCCAGATGTGTGACGCGGAGGTGCGCAGCTCCTCGTTCACCTTCACGCCGCGCTCGTCGCATGCAACGCCTGCTTTCTCGAGCGCGAGGTCCTGGACGTTGGGCGTCCTGCCCGCGGCCACCAGCATCTGCTCGGCCGAGAGCTGCTTGCCGCTCGACAGCTCGGCATGGACCAGCCCATCCTCGCGCCAGGCACGCGTCACCCGCGCACGAGCTTCGAACCGGATGTCTTCGCCGGCCAGGATTTTGGCCAGCGCCTGTCCCAGCTCGCGGTCTTCCTTCGGCAGGATGTGGTCGCCGGGGTGGACCTGGGTCACCTGGCAGCCGATGCGCTGAAAGATCTGCGCGAACTCGGTCCCGATCGGCCCGCCGCCGACGATGATCAGTGATTTGGGCAGCTGCGTGAGCTGGAGCAGCTCGATGTTACTGAGCGCGCCCGCGGCCGCCAGCTCCTGGGGCATCTTCGGGCTGGATCCGGCGGCGATCACGAACTTGCCCGCCTCGATCAACCCCTTATCAACCCGAAGCTCGTGCGGCGACTCGAAGTGCGCCGGCCCGAACAGCACGTCAATGCCGAGCACCTCAAACACCTCAGGCGACTCGGTCTGTTGGATTTCGTCGATCACCGCTTGCTTGCGGGCCATGAAGCCCGCGAAGTCGATCTCGGGGGGGCCGACCTTGATCCCGAACATCTCCGCGCGCTTGATGTCGTGGAACAACTTAGCCGACGCGACCATGGTCTTGGTGGGCACGCAGCCGGTGTGCAGACAGTCACCGCCCAGCCGCTCGCGATCGACTAGCGCCACCCGCGCGCCGGCTGCCCTGGCCAGCTTGGCAGCGGTGATCCCGCCGGTGCCGCCGCCGATGGCCACCACGTCGTAGTGCTCAGCCATGTGCCGAATCATACGTATGCAAGGCGGCTACGATTCTGGGCATGTGGCGCACCCGCGGGCATGACGCCGCTGTGGAGCTGCTGAAAAGCAGCCTCGGCCAGGGCCGGATCTCGCACGCGTACCTGATCACCGGGCCCGATCGGATCGGCAAATCCACCCTCGCCCGAGAGCTCGGGATGGCCCTCAATTGCACCGCCTGGCAGGGCGAAGCCACCCCCAATTTGTTCGGCGATGCCGAGATTCCCAGCGCGGAGCCTGGTCCCTGCTACCAGTGCGCGTCCTGCGTCAAGGCGCTGGCTGGCTCGCATCCCGACATGATGGTCATCGACGAGTGGACTACGGAGCGTGGCGCGATGACCGATCAAGTCCGGTCGATCCAGTATGGATCAGGCCTGCTGCCGTTCGAGTCGCGCCGCAAGGTCTACCTGCTGCTGAATGCCGAGGATATGACCCCGGCCGCGCAGAACACCCTCCTCAAGACGCTGGAGGAGCCTGCCCCAACCGTGTGCTTGATCCTGACCGCTTCCACGCCAAGGGCGCTGCTGCCCACGGTCGTCTCGCGCTGCCAGCACATTCAGCTGCGGGCTCCATCGGCCGAAGCCATCGCCGCGGCGCTCGTCGATCTGCGGGACGTGGAGACCGAGCGAGCGCAAACGTTGGCCGCGCTGGCCGCCGGGCGCATCGGCTGGGCCATGGCCGCGGCTGAGGACCCGTCGCTGCTGGAGCAGCGCCAGGCGGCGCTTGACGCGCTGTTACAAGCGCTGCGCGGCGGAACCGTGCAGCGCTTGCGCCTGGCCGAAGCGCTGGCAGCCAGCGCTCCGGAAGCCGTCGACGACGTCCTCGAACTGTGGCTGAGCTGGCTGCGCGATGCCCTCCTGGTCGCGGAAGGCTGCGCGGAACGCACCGTGAACAAGGACCAGCTGGCAGCCCTGGAAGTTGCCGCCAGCCAGCTCCGCAGCCGCGACGTTCAGTCCACTATCCGTGCCGTCCAAGCTGCGCGCGCCCAAGTAGCTGGCGTCATCAATACCCGCATGGCCCTGGAGGTTCTGCT
>DATGVV010000771.1:0-5114 GCA_035299885.1 Chloroflexota bacterium
AGCTTCAATGGCCAAACAACGGGTGCAATCGCGGTCGCTGGCCTCACAGCGGCGACGATCCAGTCGGCGCTGGAGGGATTGGGCGGCGTTGGCGTGGGCAACGTGAGCGTCACCCAATCCGGCAACAACGCCTTCAGCGTGGCCTTCAAGGGGACGCTCGACGATCGCATCCTGCCGCAGCTGCAGGCCCAGAACATTGACATGAACTCGGGCGCCACTATCTCCACAGATCTGGTGCAAGGACCGGTCGCCAGTCTCACCAACACGGCCACCACCAGCGCATTAACGATTACGGCCCGCACGACGGGCAGCGCCAATGCGTTCACAGCAAGCGATGCGCCAGGTAGCAACGGAATTGCCCAAAGCGGCGCGGGAGCGGCGACCACAAACGCCCAGGACGCTATCTACAGTCTGAACGGCGCGGTTTACCGCGCTACGTCCGGGAACTCAGCGAGCATCGACAACGGAAAGGTGAGCCTGACGTTCCTGGCAACGACCAGCACCCCGGCGACCATCACGGTGTCGGCCAATACCAGCTCACTGAGCACTTCGGTAGAGGCTATGGCTACGGCGTATAACAGCCTTCAAAGCTTCCTGGACGAGAACAGCCAGGTGCTGGCGCCCCACCTCGCCCAGGAGGCGGAAAACATCATCAGCAGCCATAGCTCGACTTTGGCCAGCCTTGGGATCAGCGGTACGAGCCGTCTGACAGTCAACGAGAGCACCCTCACGGGCGCGAACCCGAGCACCGTCCAGCAGGTGTTTGCGGGTTCGCAGGGCATCGCCACGCAGCTGTCAGGTCTCTCGGAGGGCATCCTGTCGAGCCTGCAAGGCCCCCTCGCGGCGTCTCAACAGACCCCCTCGAACAACTCCGAAGTCGCCACGGCTCTGGCTGGACTGTTCGAGCAGACACTGCTGGGTGAGCAATTAGGCGGCAATCTCAGCCTCAAGGCCTAGCTCGGCTATAGGCGGTTTTCCTATTTCCTTCGCTCTGCGATGGTCCGTAGGGCACAATGAGCGCGCACATGATTGACGATCCGACGCCAGCGACGCGCGAGGAGCAGCTTGTCGTCTTCCGGCTGGGCGAGGACTACTTCGCCATGCTCATCTCCAACGTCAACGAAATCATCCGGCTGCAGAAGATCACGCCGGTGCCCAAGGCTCCGCCATTCGTCGAGGGCGTCACTAACCTGCGCGGCCGGGTCATCCCGGTGATGGACTTGCGGAAGCGCTTTGGCGTCACCCCCAAGCCCGCCGGCTATACCGCCCGCATCATCGTAGTCGAGCAGGACGAGCGGTTGCTGGGCATGATGGTCGATGCCGTTGACGAGGTGCTGACGGTCCCCACGAGCTCGATTGAGCCCGTGGACGAGATGGTGGTGTCGGTTGACGCCGAGTTCCTGGCTGGCATTGTCCGGCTCGACGAACGGCTGATTATCCTCCTGGACAAGGAAGCCGTGCTGAGCTCCGGTGAGGCCCACCAGCTTCAGTCCTTGAAAGTGACGGGCAAGGCGCTGAAAGAGGTGGAGGCTCAGGCGGAGGAGGAGCCCGAAATGCTGCCCTCGGGAAGATAGCGATGGCCGTTGACTTCCAGCAGGTGGTGGTGTTCGAGCTGTCCGCAGAGACGTATGCGCTGGACATACTCCACGTGCACGAGATCATCAGGGTCCAACCGGTCACGCCCGTGCCGGGCGCACCGGAGTACATCGAGGGACTCATCAACCTGCGCGGCCGCGTGGTACCGATCGTGGACCTGCGGAAGCGCTTTGGGCTCCGGGCCCGGCCAATAGGTGATAGGTCCCGGATCATCGTTGTGCAAGTAAGCGACGATATCCTCGGAATAGTGGTTGACGCCGTATCGGAGGTCATCACGGTCGCGCCCGAATTCGTCGAGCCCGCGGCCCGAGTGGTGACCGGCTTGGACGCCGAGTACATTCGGACCATCGCCAAGGTGGAGGGTCACCTGGTGGCGGTGCTCAACCCCGAGAAGATTTTGGAGTACAGCGACAGTGAAGCGGACGAGGTGCTGATGCTGGGCCCGGGCGAGTAAGCGCATGGCCCAGATGCAGTTCGACGCCACTGAAGATGACATCAAGGTCTGGCTGGCAGAAGCCGACGAGCAGATCGAGCTGCTCCAGAACGACGTTATCCGCCTGGAGAAGGACTATTCGGACGAGTCGCTGGTGCAAGGCATCTTTCGCGCTGCCCACACCCTGAAAGGCTCGTCCGCGATGATCGGCCACACTCGCATGGCCGAGCTGACGCACGCTATGGAGAGCGTGTTCGGCATGGTGCGCGAAGGCAAGCTCACACCCACCACCGAAATCGTGGATAGCTTGTTGGCGGGCGTCGACGGGCTCAATGCACTGCGCGAGGAAGTTGTTACCAAAGAGCAGAGCGACGTCGACCTGTCGCCCAGCGTAGCGGCGCTGCGCGACATCGTCGAGCAGGGCGGCGGGACCTTCGCGCGGATGCCGGGGCAGCCTCCGGCTGCCGGGGGCCAGGAGCCGGGGGCCGGAGGGCAGGCCGGCCCTGCCCCTACCACCGGCAGCCTGCTGGAGCGCTTTCCGCTGGAGCCGGACGAGATTGAGGCGGTGAAAGCCACGCTCGAGAGCGGCGCCATGGTGTGGCTTCTGGAGGTGGACTTCCAGCCCGATTCTCTCTGGCTGGCGGTACGCAGCTTCCAGAGTCTGAACGATCTCAGCAACGTAGGTGAGCTGCTCAAGACCAAGCCCACCTCCGAAGAGGTTGAAGCCGAAAAGGTCGGTCCCAAGCTTCAGGCGGTGATCGCCGGAGCGGCGGAGGCCGCCGAAGCCATCACCAACACCGCCGCGGTTATCGAAGACGTGGTCAACACGTCCCTCACACCGTACACGCTGGAGTCGCTTTCTCCCTCTCCCGCCGCGGCGGGAGAGGGTCGGGGTGAGGGAGCCCAGGGCGAGGACCACCCTCACCCTAGCCCTCTCCCGCCAGCGGGAGAGGGGACAGAGCTGATTCCCTCGCAGACTAAGCCCCCGGCCGAGGCGGGGCAGCGCGTGGCAACCGCGTCAAGGGTGGTTCAGAACGTCCGAGTCGACGTCGAGCGGCTGGACAACCTCATGAACCTGGTGGGCGAGCTGGTCATCGACCGCAACCGGCTGCAGCAGCTGGCGCTCCAGCTCGAGACCGAATTGGGCGCACACGACGCGGTTGATGCGCTTAACGAGACCTCGCAGCACGTGGGCCGCATCACCGATGAGCTGCAGGAAGAGGTCATGCGCATCCGCATGCAGCCCATCGAGAGCGTGTTCAACAAGTTCCCGCGGCTGGTGCGCGACCTTGCCGGCAAGCTCGGCAAGAAGGTCGACTTCATCATCGAGGGCAAGGAGACCGAACTCGACCGGTCAGTCATCGAGAAGATCGACGACCCGATCATCCATCTGCTGCGCAACGCCATTGACCACGGCCTAGAGATGCCCGAAGAGCGAAGGGCAGCAGGAAAGCCCGAGACCGGCACAATCAAGCTGTCCGCCTGGCACGAGGAGAACCACATTGTCATCGCCGTGCAGGACGATGGGCGCGGCATGGACCCGGCGAAGCTGAAGGCCAGCGCCGTGAGCAAGAAGATCATTACCCAAGAGGTGGCCGATCGCATGGACGATCGCGCCGCGGTGGAGCTGATTTTCGCGGCCGGCTTCTCCACGGCGGCGAAGACCACCGACGTCTCCGGACGCGGCGTTGGCATGGACATCGTGAGGGCCAATATCGAGAAGCTCAGCGGATTCGTCACGATTGAGACAGCGGTTGGCCGCGGCACTCGCTTCCTGGTGAAGCTGCCGCTCACGCTGGCCATCATTCGCGCGTTGCTGGTGGCCCTGGCAGGCCGCAAATTCGCCATCCCGATGGCGACCGTCATGGAAACGCTTCGCTTCGACGCGCAGGACGTACGGACGATCAAGACGCACGAGGCCATCCAACTGCGGGGCCGCATCCTGCCGCTGGTCTCGCTGCGCGACCTGCTTCGCCTGCCCGCGCTGCTCTACCCGGCGCCAGGCGAGCCCGCGAGCGCCAGTCCCGAGGATGAAGATGGCGACGCCGCGAGCAACGGCGCTAGTCAGGGCATGCGTGACGTCGGGGACGCCGAAGGCGACAGCATGATGGAGATGGGCAACCGTCCCCGGCGGCAGAAGATGTTCGTGGTGGCGGTGCGCGTCGGCGATCGTCAGATGGGACTGCAGGTGGACGCGCTGGTGGGCGAGACCGAGATTGTGATCAAGCCGCTAAGCCGTTTCCTGGGAGACGTGCGCGGGATCGCTGGGGTGACCATCCTGGGCGATGGCCAGGTGGCTATCATCTGCGACATCCCATCATTGATCAACCGAGTAGTGCAAGAGCAACTGCTGGCCTGATACCGAGGGGAAAAGGAGAAAGAGTTTGGCAAAGATCCTGGTCGTTGACGATGCGGCCTTTATGCGCATGCGATGCAGCAAGCTGTTGACGGACAACGGCTACGACGTGGTGGAGGCCGAGAACGGCCTGGACGCCATTGCCAAGTACAAAGAAACGAAGCCCGACGCGGTGCTGCTCGACATCACCATGCCCGAGATGGACGGCCTAACGGCGCTCAAAGAGATCCGCAAGGTCGATCCGGAGGCCAAGGTGGCGATGGTGACGGCCATGGGCCAGCAATCGATGATCATGGACGCCATCAAATCCGGCGCAAAGGATTTCGTGGTCAAGCCCTTCCAGCCTGACCGCGTGCTGGCAGCCGTTAAGAAGCTGATCGGCTAACAGCAGCTTGCCAATCGCGACGTCCCAGGCGGAGGCCGGCTGGGACGACTTTGTGGGCGAGGTCCAGCGCCAGGCTGGCATCGACCTGCGGCCCTACAAACCGGACCAGATCCAGCGCCGCGTTCGGGGGCTGATGCTGCGGTCCGGCGTCGAGCAGCTGCAAGACTACTTGCGATTGCTGGTCCGCGAGCCGGCCAGGCGGCACGAGCTGCACAGGTGCATGACGGTGACTGTGTCCGAATTCTTCCGGTCTCCGGATCAATTCGAGCACCTGGCCGGGACTGTCTTGCCGCGCTTGCTGGTGAGGCGGCGGCAGCTGCGCATCTGGAGCGCGGGCTGCGCCT
>DATGVV010000772.1:0-4165 GCA_035299885.1 Chloroflexota bacterium
GTCAGGTCGGCGACCCACAGCCGGTTCGGCGCCTGCGCCCGGAACTGGCGTTCCACCAGGTCGGTTGGTCGGGGGCTGACGTCGTCCGGCCAGGTGGTGCGGACCTTCTTGCCGCGCACGACGCCGCGCAATCCGAGCTCACGCATGAGCCGTTCGACGGTGCAGCGCGCCACTGGCCGGCCTTCGCGCTTCAGTTGGGCCCATACCTTGTCGGCGCCGTACACGCAGCGGTGTTCTTCCCAGACACGCCGGATCTCTGGCTTCAGCTCCTCGTCGCGTGCCTTGCGGGCTGCCGGCGGCCTGGTCGTTGTGGCGTAGTAGGTGGTTGGAGCGAACGGCAACACCCTGCAGATCGGCTCGACTCCCCAGCGCTCCTTGTTGGTGCTGATGAAGGTCACGGCTTCGACCGTCGGGGGTCGAGCTCCCCCGCAAAGAAAACTGACGCTGCCTTCAGAATCTCGTTCGCCCGGCGCAGCTCCCGGACCTCGCGCTCGAGCTGGCGGATGCGTTCACGCTCGCTCGTCGTGACGCCTGGCCGGCGTCCGCTGTCCACCTGATCCCGCCGCAGCCACTTCCGCAGTGTCTCCGGCGTCATCCCCAGTTTCCCGGCGACCGAGGCGATCGCTGCCCACTCGGTTGGGTACTCGTGGCCATGCTCCACCACCATGCGCACGGCCCGCTCCCGCATCTCCTGCAGGTATCTGTGTCCGGTTGTCATGACTCCATCCTCTCAAGCTTTGGAGTCTCCACTTTTCCCGGGGCGGTTCAGTTCAAGATTTCTCTTTCTCTTTCTATTTCTTCTACTACCGCTACTACCCGGAGGTACCAGCCATGGTCGCTAATCGGAGGGACATTGTTCAGTTGCGTGGACATATGGTTCGTCGACTTCCTACCAAGGATCAATTACGTCGACGTACCGTCCCTTGTCCTTACTGATCGCGATCATCACATCCTTCAAGCTGTACATGATCTCGGCTACCTCAACATGGAAGCCATAGAAGTTGCGTTCTTCCCACCAGACGGTGAGGAACGTTGCTCTCATGCGTCGGCGGCCTATGAACGGATCCGTCAACTATGGCTGTGGGCTTACTTAGATCGGATCGGGTCGACTTCGCAGGCCTTGCGAGCGGGGTAGTAGCCGAAGAAGATGCCAACGGCGGCCGCGAAGCCAAAAGCCAGCAGGATGGCAGATGGCGCGAGCGCAGTGGGCCAGCCAGCGACGTGCGCCGTCCCGATCGACCCCACCACGCCGAAAACGACACCAATCGCCCCGCCGGCTATGCTGAGGGCCGGCGCTTCCACCAGGAACTGTCCCAAGATGTCCTCCCGGCGCGCGCCGATGGCCGTCCTGATGCCGATCTCTCGGGTTCGCTCGGTGACCGACACGACATGATGGCGGCGCTCGCGATCACGGCCACAGCCAGCGCGACGGCGACCGCCTTGCCTGAGAGAGCCGGCCATCCGCCGGGGTAGCGGAAGGTGATTGAGCATCTGACTCTGCGCTCCTTTGCTGTGTTGCGAAGCTACGATTTGCTGCCAGCACCGAACGCTGGGGTGACGCCGGTGGGATTGCCGACGCCACGGCCTGTTCCGGGGACGGGTTCCGAAGAGCTGGAAGCCGCCGTCCGGCTCACCGTGAAGCTGTCGCCGTTGTTGCTGAGCGAGCTGGGCACGGCCACAGGCTGGCGAGCGCCGTCGATCATATTGATCGGCTGCGCATTGGCCCCGCTCATGCTCACCGTCTTCCCGTTCTCGACGGTCGAGCCAGCCGAGAAGGTCAATGTTCCGAAGTTATCCAACGGCAGGACCGATCTCCCGCCGCTAGGCGCCTCTTCGATCCACTCGGCGGACGATTCAGAGGACGTGTACGTCTCGGTGGCGCTGTACGTCTGGCCGGTGGTGTTGTTCTTTATCGTGATCAGCCACTGCCCGGAGGACTGCTCGTTGAGCGTGACGCTGACCGAATCACCGGGGTTGACCACCAGCGGCACCTGCTGCGAGGCTTGCGGCAGCGTCTCGATCCAGGCCTGGTACTGCACGTCGCCGCCGGACGCTACTTCCTGGGTGCCGGCCTGGATGAGATCGGAGCTCTTCACGCCACCGATGCCCACCCAGGTGGCGTCCGCGCCCGTGCCGGAAGCGGACTGCGGAATGGTCCAGGTGCCGCTCACGGCGGTGAATGTGCCACCAGTAGCCGCGTAGCCGGCCCAGTTGGCCGAGCTGTTCTGCGTAATCGTGGGAGGCGTCGTGATCGGGGCCGTTGGCTGGCTGGCCTTCGCGACATTCGATCGACGCTGGGTATCGCTCTGGATCAACCAGGACCCGTTCTGGTTCACCAAGGTGTAGGCGTTCTGGGCGGTCGACTGGTCGACGGTGCCATCAGTGAAGGTGGTGCGCCACGTTTCCTGCGTCGCCGCCTGGGCGGTGTTGCCATTCACCGTGACCTGCCCCCACTGCAGGTTGATGAGCTGGATGGACTTCACCCCGCCGCTCTGCATCTGGGTGTTGTCCTGCGCCAGCTGCTGGTAATAGGAAGCAGTGGCAGTGTCGCTCATGAGCTGCGAGTTGTTCTGGCTGAATGCCTGCTGCTGCTCCTGGTTGGCCTTTTGAATGACGGCCTCGACCTGCGACTGCGGGTTGGCTGTCCCAACCGCACCGACGAGCGGTAGCGGTACTGAGCAGGCGGTGAGGAGGGCCGTCAAGGCCACTGCGCCAATGCTGGCCTTCCACGTGAATGAGTTCATGTTCTGGACCTCCGTTCCTTACGCCGCCCGACGAGCGGCTGGTTGTTGGGGCGACTCGAGCCCTAATTCCCGACGGGTCGTCAGGTAGCCAATGACCATGTTGCGGGTGATGACGCCCTCGAATTGCCCGTCCTGCACCACCGGCAGCTGGTGCAGATCGTTTTCGCTCAGGAGCTGCAATGCTCGCTGGAGGGGCGTGTCGGGAGTCACCGTCACCAGCTGGTCGTGGCGAGCCATGGCCAACCCCACCGGCGTCGATGGCCACCGGTCCCTCGGCACGTGGCGCACGTCGGCGAGCGTGATAATCCCGCACAAGTCGCCGTTGCGCGTCACGGGCACCGAGCGCAGATTGCGGCCCAAGAAGAAGTGCTCGACCAGGTCGTCCAGCGGCAGCTCGGCATCCACTGCTGTGCGGTCGTGGCTCATCACGTCCGCCACTCGGACGTTGCCCAGGCGGCCGCGCAGCAAGAGCTGGTCGACTTCAGCGTGCGCGGCGCTGGTGAGGAACCAGCCGATGAAGGCGATCCAAAGGCCGTTGAAAATGCCGCCGACCAGCGCCTGCCAGATCCCGAAAAAGATCATCAGGTAGCCGATGGTTTGGCCGATGCCGCCGGCGATTCGCGTTGCGCTCAACAGATTGCCCGTGCCCTTCCAAATGAGGGAGCGCAGGATGCGGCCGCCGTCGAGTGGGAAACCGGGGATGAGATTGAAGACGCCCAGCGCGGCATTGATGGCGGCGAGGTAGCTGAGGCCGGCGTACAGCGGGGAAGTGGGGTTTGGAACCAGGAACAACAGGCCCCAGAAGATGCCGGCCAGCACGAAGCTGGTCAGCGGGCCGACGAAGGTCATCCAGAACTCCTTCCCGGCCGACCGGGGCTGATCGGAGATGTTGGAGACGCCGCCAAAGACGAACAGGGTGATGTCGTGCACCGGCAGCCCCTGCCCCTTGGCCACAAAGGAGTGGCCGAGCTCGTGGGCGAGCACCGAGCCGAACAGGAGGAGCGCGCAGATGACTGCCGTGAGCCAGTACGTCGCTGGGCTCCAGAACGGGTACAGGGACGGGAAGAGCCCTGCGCCTAATGACCAGATCACGAGGCCGAAGATGATCAGCCACGAATAGTGAATGCGGACGGCGATGCCACGCACCCGCCCGATGAGCCATGTACCTTCCATAAGTCCAGCCTAGGCTGGCCGACTGCCTCTAGGCTTGGAGATTCGTGCGCGAGTTCGGGAGATTCTTGCGGTGTTGCTTACGTACCCCCAGTAACATGCGCTGGACGAGATACGCCAGGATGAGCACGTTGGCGATAAAGCTGGACAGGTTCAGCCACGTCAGATGGTGAGCAAGCTCGTACACCTCGTACGGCAGGAACACGCCCGCCTCAATCAAGATGAGCCACTCCACCCAGAGACGATCGAGG
>DATGVV010000773.1:0-10530 GCA_035299885.1 Chloroflexota bacterium
CGAATACCTGACGCACTTCCTGAAGCGGGCTGCCGATGATGCCCAGCCTGCGAAGGTACTCACTGGCGTCATACTGCTCGACCGCGATCCTCAGCCGCTCGGCCATCACATCACGCGCGACTCGGTCTGGCTCTGCTTCAAGTGGCGCCGCGTCCAGCTGCGCCAAGGTGCGGCGGTTCAAATCGGCTATAGCCGCGGGACCCGCGGGTGAGAGATCGGGCATCTCACGTTCATGACCGGGCGCGCCGATGGTGGTCGCCAGAAGTGGATTGAGGGCCGCCATATCAGCAACGTATTTGTCAGCAATTTCGAATATGTGTGACATCCTCGGATGGGCATGGTAAACGACGGTTGCAGCCGTCGCGTCTACAATTGGCCGCACCATGGACTACGACCTGCTTATACGCGGCGGCAAGATCATTGACGGCTCGGGTCTGCCGGGCTACCTGGGCGACGTCGGCGTCAAGGACGGCAAGGTGGTTGAGCTGGGGCGGCTCAACGGCAGCGCGGGGCGCACCATCGACGCCGCCGGGCTGGTGGTGGCGCCTGGGTTCGTCGACCACCACACCCACCTGGACGCGCAGATCCTTTGGGACCCCTATGGCACGTCGGAGCCGGAGAACGGTGTCACGTCGGTGGTCATGGGCAACTGCGGGCTGGCGCTGGCGCCGGTTGAGGACGGCGTAGAGGACGCCATCGTCAAGAGCTTCGTGCGGGTCGAAGCCATGCCGCGCGAGGCGCTGATCGAGGGCGTGCGCTGGGGCTGGCATTCCTACGGCGAGTACCTCGATGTGCTCGAGGGCAAGGTCGGCATCAACGTCGGCGGCCTGGTGGGCCACATCGCCGTGCGTCAGACGGTCATGGGCGAGGACTCCGTGGAGCGCGAAGCCACGCCGGCCGAGATCGAGCGCATGCAAGCGCTGGTTCGAGAGGCCATGGAAGGCGGCGCGCTGGGCCTTTCGACCAATCGCAACAGCCGCCACTATCGCGAGGACGGCAAGCCGGTGGCCAGCCGGCTGGCCACGCTGGACGAGCTGTTCCAGCTGTCGGACGTGCTGGCGGACCTGAACAGTGGCGTGGTCGAGACGATCGTCAACCTGAGTGATCGTGAGAACATCGCCTGGTACGACCAGCTGGCCCGCCGTACGGACCGGCCGGTGATCTGGCAAAGCGTGCTGCACCGCTATGCCTCGCCCGACTTCTGGAAGATCCAGCTGGAGGCTATCGAGCCGACGTTCCGCGACGGCTATCGTGCCTTCGGGCTGGCCAACACGGTGCCCATCTACAACCGCTTCAACCTGAACAACGCCCAGGTGTTCGACGAGTGGCCGACCTGGAAGAACCTGATGTTCCTGCCCGAGCTCGTGCGCAAGCAGGCCTTCGCCGACCCAGAGACGCGGGGCAAGCTCAAGGCCGAGCTGGCTCAGCCTGGCTACAGCACCTTCCATCGCCGTTGGGACCTGATCCCGGTGGTCGAAGTGGCCAAGCCGGAGAACGAGCGTTACCTGGGCAAGACCATCGCCGAGCTGGGCCAGATGCGCGGCCAGGACCCGGTGGACGCCATGATCGACCTGTCGCTGGACGAGGATCTCAAGACCACTTTCCTGTCGGCCAATGGTGGCGATCCGGAGGCCATGGGCGAGATCATGCGCAGCCCCTACGTGCTCATCGGCGTCTCGGACGCGGGCGCGCACGTGCAGTTCAACGCCTCGTTCGGCTACTCGACGACGCTGCTGGGCCTGCACGTTCGCGAGCGCGGCGCGATGACCCTGGAGCAGGCCATCTACAAGCTCACCTTCCAGGTGGCGTCGGTGTATGGGCTGCACGATCGCGGGCTGCTGCGGCCCGGCTACGCGGCCGACGTGGTGGTGTTCAACCCGGAAACGGTCAACGCCCGCGAGTGGGAATGGGTGCAGGATTACCCCGCCAACACCAAGCGACTCACCCAGCGGGCCGACGGCATCGAATACACGATAGTCAACGGCACGGTCATCTACGAGGTCGGCCGGCTGAGCGGCGATCTGCCCGGCAAGGTGCTGCGCGGCTCGGCTTACGCCGGCCAGCGCCAGCCGGTCCTCGCCTGACGCATTGGGAGTCATCTACTACCCGGTGGCGGAGCCGGGCGAGATCGCGGAGGGCGAGATGAAGCCGGTGGACCTGGGCGGCCGCGAGATCCTGGTGACCATGTCGGACGGCGAGCTGTTCGCTTTCGCGCGCCAATGCCCGCACGAGATGACCAACCTCGATACGGGCGAGGTCATCGGCACCCAGCTGCGCTGCGAAGGCCACAACTACTGCTTCGACCTGCACAGCGGGGAATGCGTGGCGCCGGCGGGCGGGCCTGCCTTGGCGGTGCTGCCGATTGAGGAGCACGAGGGCAAGCTGTGCGTGCGCCTGGAGTGGTGAGCCGGAGGCGCTGATTCCGCGCGGCCACGCATGTGTGGCACCGGTCGTGCTAGGGCTTCCGGCGTTACCCGATCAACGCCTGCCTGGAGGGACCACGAATGAGCGATCCGCGTGAACATCTGCAAGACGATCCGCCGCCGTCCATGACGGCCGACTACTGGCCGGACAGCGGCGGCAAGATCTATTCCTCGGCCGAGCTGCCGCCCGAAGGCGAGACCATTCGCCTGCGCCAGGAAGAGATGGTGACGCACAAGGAGATGCGGCACATGGGCGACGTGGAGATCCGCACCGAAGTGGAGCAAGTCCCCGCGGAAGTTGAGGTGGAGGCTCAGCGCGAGGACGTGGAAGTCGAGCACGTGCCCGTGGGGCGTGTCGTCGCTGAGCGGCAGGGGCCACACCAGGAGGGGGACGTGCTGGTCGTGCCCGTGTACGAGGAGCAGCTGGTCGTCTCCAAACGGCTGGTCCTGCGCGAGGAGCTGCACATCCGGCGTGTGCCGTCCACCGAAATGCAGGTGTTCGAGGACACCCTGCGCCGAGAGCGGCTGGTGGTCGAGGATGCCGACCACACCGGCGCGCTGCATGAGCGCTACCCAACCGAGGAGGAGCAAGCTCCCGGCACGAAGGTGGGCAGCTTCTTCGAAGACCTCAAACGCAAGATGATGCAGCCATGAGCCCGGCCAACTCGTTGGGAGCGACGATCGAGCTGCGCGAGGACGGCGGCTGGCGGATCGCCGTCCCGGTTCGCGCCGAAGAGGTGGCTATCGAGAAGCGAACCGTGGTCTACGAAGAAGTCGAGATCCGGCGCGAGATGATCGAGGACACGCAGCCGGTTTCGGAGGACGTCCGGCCGGCCTAGACGCGCGGCCCCAGGAAGTCGGGGTGGGTTGCGCTGCGGTGGACGGGCCCGAATAGCTCGAGCAGGCGCTGGACCTTTCCTGGCGGGAGCGGCGGGCCATCGATGGCTCGCGCATTGGCCGCCAAGTGCTCGGGGTTGGCGCTGCCCGTGAGAACGGTGCTGACTCCAGGCTGGGCAACGGCGAACTTGTAGGCGGCGTCCGTCAGCGATTCCACGCCGGGACCGAGCAGCCAGTCCAGGGGCGCATCGTCCGGCACGGCATCGGCGGGCAACAGACCCTCGGCCTTCCAGCCGCCGACCATCTCCCGCAGCAGCGTGGGATTGGAGATGACACTGCGCACCGCGCAGATGGCCATGACGCCAACCTGGCGCTGGGCCGCCAGCGGGAGGACGCTCTGCACTGCTCCCGGCGAGAGCGGGTTGAAGCCCACCATCACCACGTCGAACACGCCACTCTCAACCGCGCGGCGGGCGGCCTCGTGATCGGGGTCGCGCTCGAAGCTGTCGCTCATGCCGATGCAGCGCGCCAGGCCGGCGTCGCGCACGGCCCGCAGCGGCGCCACGAAGCGGTCCACGATCTGCTCGTACATGGGCCGCTCGATGCTGTGCAGCAGGAGGGCATCGACGTAGTCCGTCCGGAGGCGGCGGAGGCTGTTCTCCAGGGAGCGGCGGAGGTCGTCGGGAGCAGGCAGCTCGCCAGCGCGGACGGGGTGGAACTTGGTGGCCAGGACATAGGAATCGCGCGGCAGGCCGGCCAGGGCCTCACCCAGCAGCGCCTCGCTATCCATATAGGAAGGCGCGGTGTCGAACACGTTCACGCCCAGGTCCAACGCTGAGCGAACCAGCCGGACGCTGTCGGCGGTGGACAGGCCAGTCTTCTGGCCTAAGCGGTTCATGCCGCCGGTACCGAGGCCGAGCAGCGACACGCTCAGGCCAGTTCGGCCCAGCGGGCGGTAGATCATGAGCCTAAGCCCCTTTTGTCATGCCGAACGTAGTGCGGCATCCGTCGCCGGCAGCGATTCCTCGCCGGGCTCGGAATGACAAAACGCCTTATCGGGGCGAGATGTGGACGTCGACCAGGGCCGGCCGGCCCTCGTGGAGCGCTACCAGCGCGCCCTCGTAGGCATCGGCCAGATCGTCCGGATCGGCGACGGGGCCAAAGCCCTCGGCGCCTAAGTCGCGCGCCAGGCCGGCGAAGTCCACCGGCGGGTCGTCGATGCGCTGGCCGATCCAGCGGTTCTCGGGCGGCCGGTTGCGCACGCGGGCGACGCGTTCCTGGTGCTCCTCGTCGTTGTAGTAGGAGCGGTTATTGGCCACGACGAATAGGATGGGGATGTCGTGGTGGGCCGCCGTCCACAGCGCGGTCGGCGACATCAGCAGGTCGCCATCGCCAACAAAGCTGACCACGGGACGGCCGCTGGCGCGCGCAGCCAGCGCCGCGCCGACCGACATGCCGGGGCCGGAGCCCACCCCACCGCCGCCGTCGCCACCCAGGTGCGACAGGGGCTTGGTGAACTCCCAGACGCCGCTCGGCCACGTGAGCGGGATGCGCGGCACGATCGTATCCTCGTACTCGTCGCCCATGACGGCTTTGAGCTCGCCCACCATGCGCTCGACGCTGATCGGCTCCATCTCCCAGCGCTTGAGGTTGAACTCACGCCAGCCGGCCTCCAGCTGCTGCCGGCGAGCGCGGTGGGCAGCGGTTCGCTGCTCGGCCCGGCTCCGGGCGCCGGAATCGTCGCGCATGACGCGGCGGGCTTCCTCCAGGAGCGCCGCGACGGTGCGCTCGGTGTTGGCCACCACCGGCACATTGGCCGGCGGCAGCTCGAAGAAGTCGGTGGTCCAGGAGCGGACCGCGAAGGTATCCACGGAGACGTTGATGAGCTTGGGCAGCGCCGAGCTCGGCACCCGCAGGCCCTGGCGCGGATCCTTGGCATCGGACAGCGCGCCGCGCAGGGCGCCCATAGGATCGATGCGCTCGATGGCCAGCACCACGTCCGCCTGCTTGAGCGTGGCGCTGAAATCGCCGCCGCCGCGCAGGCCGAAGCTGGCCTGCTGCAGGGGGTGGTTGGTCGGGAAGCTGGTGGGGCTCTTGGGATCGCCCAGCACGGCCGCGCCGAGCAGCTCGGCCAGCTCCACAAGGTTGGCCCAGGCGTGTTCGTTCTGGGCGTTGCGGCCGACCAGGATCACCGGGAACTGCGCGGCGGCCAGCCACTCGATGGCCTTCTTGACGTCCTCCGGCGAGGGCTCCAGCGGCGCCGGCAGTGGATAGCGGGCGATGTCGGGCAGCTCGATCTCGCCCGCGATGCGCTCCTCCTGCAGGCCGGCGTCGAGGCAGATGTAGACGGGGCCGCGCGGCTCGGTCATGGCCACGTGCCAGCCGCGCAGGACGGCTTCGGGCATGGCCTCGATGCTGGACGGCTGGTGCTCCCATTTGGTGAAATCGCGCACCATGCCGCCCTGGTTGTTGGCGGTGTGGATCCAGTCGATCCAGGGCCGGCGGCGGGTGGAGTCCATAGGGCCAGTGCCGCCAAAGATGATGACCGGCTGCCGATCGACGAAGGCGTTGAAGATGCCCATGCTGCCGTGCATCAGCCCGACGTTACTGTGCAGGCTTGCGGCCATGGCCCGCCCGGCGACCTTAGCGTAGCCATGCGCCACGGCCACGGCCACCTCCTCGTGATTGCAAAGGATCATGCCAGGGCCTTCGTTGCCGTTGTAGTTCACCAGGCTGTCGTGGAAGCCGCGGTAGCTGGCGCCGGGATTGAGGGCGATGTAGGGGATCTCCAGCATGCGCAGCATGTCGGCCACCACGTCGCTGCCCCATTCGGGCCGCGCCGGCCGGCTGGCGGCAACGGTGAGCTGATCGATGCGAGCAGAAGGGATTTCAGAAATCATGGGAGGACCATTCTACTCCCGGCGGTCATTACCGGTGAGCTAAGCTCGCCGTGGATGGAACCTCGCGTCAGCTTGATCACCCTTGGCGTGCGTGACCTGCAGCGGTCGATGCGCTTCTATCGCGATGGGTTGGGCTGGCCGTTGTCCAGCGCCAGCGTGGAGGGCGAGGTGGCCTTCTTCAAGAGCGGCGGGGCCATCCTGGCGCTGTGGTCGCGAGCTGCGCTGGCGACCGACGCGGGACTGCCTTTGGAAGCGAGCGGCTTTGGTGGGGTCGCGCTGGCCCATAACGTGGCCAACAGGGAGCTGGTGGACGAGGCGCTACGCGAGGCAGCCGCTGCCGGAGGCATCATCACCAGGCCAGCCCAAGAAACGGACTGGGGCGGTTACAACGGCTACTTTGCGGACCCAGATGGGTTTCTCTGGGAGATCGCCTGGAACCCCGGCTGGCCCCTGGCCGCCGACGGCAGCGTGCAGCTGCCGGCCTAGATAGCCTGCAGCTCGTTCGGCCAGCGCCTGGCGGCGTGCAGCACTCGCAACACCTCCACGTGACCCTCACGCATTTCGATACGGAACGATGAATGGAGTCCCGGAGACGACCAGCTCGCGGGTGCCCGGGACTCGTCCCGGTCGGCCCATTGCCGGATGGGCTACCAGCTTTTCTACTGCTTCGCGAATTCGAAGGATCGTCGCGGCGGCCGCTCTAGGATTATCATCGGCGACATACGCTGCGACCTGGTCCAGGTTTGCGAGGGCCTGCCGAAGCCACCGGACCGTCAATGGCGCGAAGCGCCGGCGCCTAACCTCTCAAACGTTGCGTCCACCTCTTCGTCCGTAGCGAAATCGCCGGCATCGGCCTCGTCGAGGGCCTGCCGAATCTCAGCGACCTGCCAGCTTTCGACCGTGAGATAGCGTTGGACCGCATCCAGAGTGAGCCACCCTTGGCTGCGGCCCGTCGCCTTGGCAAGTTCTTCCAGGCTGCGTTTCATTTCGGCTGGCACACGCACGGTCAGAGTTGTCGACTTCGCCATCGAATGCACTGTAACACTCCTGACGCGGCTGTGTTATACGGCCCCCGGATCGTGAATTCGCTGGACGTAGTTCTGCGTGGTGAGGCCGAGAACCTGGTGGCGGGCTAGGGCGCCCAGGACGTAGCCGTGGGCGCCCATTTGGGCGAGGGTGCCGACGTCGCCCGACAGCAGCGCCCGGCGTTCGGCGTCGGTGAGGCGGAAGTCGGCAACGGCGGCTGTGGGGTCGTCCTTTATGCGCTGGCGGAAGTCGGGGTCCTTCTGGACGAGGTGGGCGATCTTGTGGATGGAGTAGATGCTCATCTCCCTCCTAGTCCCAACGCCAGACGCCGTAGGCGTGGCCGTGGGACATCTCGGGCTCCAGGAAACGGGGTTTGCGGTCGCCGATGACGCCCAAGGTGGCGATCCAGTCGAGCAGCTCGCCACCGACGTTGCCCGCGCGGGCCATGCGATCGGCCGTGGCGGCGTCCAGCAGATCATTGATTTTGCCACCTCGGAGGTAGCCGAGAATGGTCTCCACCCAGGCCGGGTCGGGGGTACCGGAGTACTGGCCGCGCGGAGCGAGATGGCCGCCGACGTCCAGGGACCAGCTGCCGCTGCCGAGCACGGCCACTTTGGCGCCGTTGGGCAGCGCCTCCACGGCCTGGCGGACCATCTGGCCGAGCGCATAGCAGCGGCGGGCGCCGGGCAGTGGATGAACGATGCCATTCACAAACACCGGCACGATCGGCAGCTGCATGTTGGGCGTGAGGAAGTGCAGCGGCACCATGATAGTGTGGTCGACCTCGAACTCCTGGCTCAGCCCGAAGTCGAAGCCGCGGTCCAGGCCGAAGCCGTATAGGTGCATGGCCAGCTGCTCGCTGACGGGCACCTCGGTGCGCTTGATGGCGGGCGTGCCGTCGTTGGGGCCCATGGTGCGGTCGCTGACGCCGATCAGCAGGTTGGGGTAGTTGTCCAGGAAGAAGGTGTTGAGGTGGTCCGAGGTGAAGACCACCAGCGCGTCGGGCTTAACCTCATCCAGGTGCTGGGACACGGTGTGATACAGCTGGGCTGTCTCACAGTCTGGCCCTTCGCGCTCGACCATGGCCGGGAAAGCCGGGGTGTGCGGGACGCCGAAGCCGGCAACGATTTCGCCCATAACTAACTAGCTTACAGGTGTGGTGTATTGTCGTTTGCAAGAGAGCGGCTGGTGAGTTTCTATCGTTACAGGCGCTGGGATGGCACCCAGCAGATCGACCCGTTCACGCCCGAGGACGCGATGGAGTTCATCGCCGATCATGTGCTGGATGAGGGGGATCTGCGCAGCGCGCTGCGGCGCATGCTGCAACGCGGCGTGGACTCGCCGAGCGGCCGCCGCATGGAAGGCCTCCAGGACCTGCTGGACCGACTCCGCAACGCACGCGAGCGGCACCTGCAGCAGTACAACCTGGGCTCCGCGCTGAGCGATATCAAGGACCGGCTCGAGAAGATCGTCGACACCGAGCGATCGGCGATTGACGATCGACTAAGCTCGGATCAGAGCGAGGCCCCCAGCCCCGAGCTCCAGAAGATGCTGGAGAACCTGGCCAACAAGCGGCTCCAGCAGCTCGATCAGTTGCCGCCGGATCCGGGCGGGCAGATCCAGCAGCTGCGCGAGTACGACTTCCTCAGTCCCGATGCGCGGCAGCAGTTCGAAGATCTCTTGAAGGAGCTGCAGCAGCAAATCCTGCAGCAGTATTTCAAGGGCTTTCAGCAGGGCCTGCAATCGCTCACGCCCGAGGCGCTCAAGGACATCCGCGACATGGTTCGCGACCTGAATCAGGTGCTGGAAGGCCGGGGTGACTTCGACGAGTTCAAGCGCAAGTGGGGCCAGCACTTCCCGCCGGGCATCGAAAGCGCCGAGGACCTGGCGCGCTACCTCCAGCAGCAGATGGCAGCTATGGAGTCGCTCCTCAACTCTATGAGTCCCGAGCAGCGGCGGGAGCTGGAGCAGCTGATGGACAGCATCTTCCAGGACGCCGAGCTGCAGGCGGAGCTGGGCCGGCTCGGCGCCAACATGCAGCGGATGTTCCCGGGCGAGGGTGGCGAGGAGTTCCCATTCGCGGGCGACGAGCCGGTGACGCTGCAAGAGGCCATGCGCCTGATGGGCGACATGCACGGCCTGGAGGAGATCGAGCAGGAGCTGCTTCAAGCGCTCAGGACCAACGACGTCAGCGATCTGGATACGGACGAAATCGGCCGGCTGGTGGGCGCCGAAGCGCAGGCCTTAGCCGATCAGCTTAAAGAGCTCACCAAGATGCTGGAGGAGGCGGGACTCATCCAGCGCAAGGGCAAAGATTGGGAGCTGACGCCACGCGCGCTGCGGAAGATCGGCGAGCGCGCCCTGGAGGACATTTTCGGGAAGATCGACAGCAGTCTGCTGGGCAACCACGACCTGCTGCGGCGGGGCTACGGCCCGGAGCGATTGGACGAGACCAAGCGCTACACCTTTGGCGACCCGTTCGCGCTGGATGCCAACCGCACGCTCATGAACGCGCTGTTCCGCGAGGCAGCCTCGCCGGCTTCGGCCGATCGGGGCCGGATTCATCTCACCACCGACGACTTCGAGGTTCACCGCACCACGGCCGTGACGCGCTGCTCGACGGTGATCATGCTGGATATGAGCTACTCGATGATGATGGGCGGCCGCTTCCAGGCCGGCCGCCGGGTCGCGCTGGCGCTGGACACGCTCATCCGCACCAAGTTCCCGCGCGACTGGCTGCGGGTGGTGGCCTTCTCGTATTTCGTGCTGACGCTGGAGCCGCAGATGCTGCTCGACAGCTACTGGGTGGAATACGGCGGCGGCACGAACTTTCAGGAGGCGCTGCGCCAGGCGCGGGTGCTGCTGGAGCGGCAGAAGGGTGGCACGCGGCAGATCATCATGATCACCGATGGCGAGCCCAACACCTACAGCTACTGGTCGGGCGGCGGCGGAGGCCGCGGAGCAATGGCCGAGACCCTGCGCGAAGTGGCCCGCTGCACCCGCGAGGGCATCGTCATCAACACCTTCATGATGGCCCAGGAGCCGACGCTGACCCATTTCGTGCGCCTCATGGCCAAGGTGAACCGCGGGCGCGCCTTCTTCGCCTCCCCGCGCCAGATCGGCGCGTACGTGCTGCTTGATTACGTCAGCAACAAGCGACGTGCCGTCAGCTAGGACGAACAGCGGGCGTGAAAGTGCCTGTCTATGATTGCGCGTGCCCGCATCCTGCTGCCTTTTCTCATCCCCGTCGTAGCCGGTCAAGTGCTCGAACCGTACAAGTACGAACACCAGCGTTACCAGATTCGGGTCTACCCGCCGCTTCAATCGGTTCGGGAAGTTGTCAC
>DATGVV010000774.1:0-2691 GCA_035299885.1 Chloroflexota bacterium
GCGCTGTGGTAGTACTGGCTGCGCACGACCGCTGTATCCACCACCACGTCCCAGCTCGCCGCTCCCCAATACAGGCTCTCCCGCGCGTCCGCCACCAATGCGCTCACCCACTGTCGGCGTTGCTCGCGCTATGGGGTAGAGATCCGTGGCGGTCTTGAGCAGGCCCGCATTCTTCAGGATGTAGTAGTAGTGCCGCACCGTCCACGGCTGGCGCTCGTTCTCGACGTACTCGCGCCAGATGGCGGCCAGGCACTCGCGCTCGCTGCCGTGCCAGAACGTCTGGTAGCGCTCTCCATGCAGCCCAGCGGGGAGGGGGCCGATCGGCAAGCTCGGGGTAGTGCTGAACGTCTTGGGGCAGTCGGCGCTACGCTTCGTGCGGACCACGGGCCACCACCTCCTCCCGCTGCAGCACCGCCGAGCCAGAGGTGGCACCGGCAAGGCGGGCATGCGCCGCCATCCCCTGCCACCAGGCCGCGATGTGCTCGAAGCGCTCCGCCAGGACCCGACGCGTGGCCGGACTCTGCTCCGCCAACCAGCTGATCGCCTCACCAGGCGCTACCGTAGCGGTCAACTGACACTCCGCACGGGCTAAAGCCCGACGGGTTCTCAGGCTACGTATGCCCCAACGGGCTGCGTTAGCGCCTGAAGGCCGTATCCCGGCCTACGTTGTTCTTGCCCCAGCCGCAGGATGTTCAGCGCGGCGTTGTGGTCCCGATGGAGACTCGTCCCACAGTCCGGGCATTCATGCCACCGGACGGACAAGCCCTTGGAGACCAGGACGCCGCAGCCTGAACAGGCTTGGCTGGTGTACGCAGGGTTGACCGCTTGCACTCGCTTCCCGGCGCTTTCAGCCTTGAAAGTGAGGATGGCTCTGAACGCACTCCACCCGGCATCCGAGATGCTCTTGGCCAGGGAGTGGTTCTGTACCATGTTGCGGACCAGCAACTCTTCGTGGTAGATCACGTCGTATGCGCGCAGCAGCTTACAGGCTTCCTGGTGATGGAAGTCGCGCCGCTGGTTGCGCGTGTGCTGATGCGCCTTGGCGAGCAGTACGACGGCCTTGCGGCGGCGTTTGCTGCCTTTCTTGCGGCGGGAAACCCGTCGCTGCGCCCGCTTCAAGTTCAGTTCGGCCACGCGGAAGATGCGTGGGTTAGCGATCTGGCTGCCATCCGCCAGGGTGGCGAAACTCTCCAGGCCCAGATCGATCCCCGTCTCTTGCCCGGTGAGCGGCAGGGGTTGGCACGGCACGTCCGCACAGGAGAGGCAGACGTACCACCCATCGGCCTCCCGCGTGATCGTGACCGTCTTGGGCGTGCCCTCGATGGGACGGGACCAGTGGACGCTGATGCGCCCGATTTTCGAGAGAACCAGGGCACCGTTGTCCAGCCGGGCGCCGTTGCCATATTCCTTGAAGGTGAAACTGTGGTAGCGGTCCCGGCCTTTGAAGCGCGGGAAGCCCGCCTTCTCACCGCGCTGTACGCGGCGGAAGAACGCCTGATAGGTCTTGTCGAGCCGCGCCAGCACGTCCTGGAGGAGGTGCGAGTGGAGGGCTGCGTACTCTGGCATCTCCGCGCGGATGGCTTTCAGTTCTGCTTCCTGCTCGTAGCGCGAGACGGAGACATGGCAGCGTTGCCAGGCGGTGATGCGCTGTTCCAGGGCGACATTGTAAAGGGTGCGACAGCGCCCGAGCACCTCCTCCAACGCCCGCTCCTGGGCAGGCGTGGGCCGCAGTTGCTCTTTGTAGGTCTTGCGCACCGTCTCCATCTCAACGCCTCGTCTGCGCAGCAATGTAGCGCTGGATCGTCTCTTGGCTCACGTTGCCCGCGGTGCTGGCGAAATAGCTGCGCGTCCACGTGGACGGCAGTTTGAGCAGGTGCGGGAACTCTGTACGGAGATGAAAGGACGTGATGCCCTTGCACTCCTTCACCACCTCCGCCGCGCTATCGCTGGGCCACACCCGCACGAACAGGTGGATGTGGTCTGGCTGGATCGCCAGCGCCAGAACCTTCCACCCCTTTTCCGCGCACTTGCCCTCGATCAAGTCGCGGCAGCGTGCGGCCACTGGCCCCACCAACACTGGCTTGCGGCGGCGCGGGCACCAGATGAGGTGATAGATGATGAGGTGGACGCGATGCTCATCCCGCTGGTACTCGTGTGTCTGTTCCATGTGGCCAGTATACCGCAATATAGACCAGCATACCAGGGGCAGGTACTGTCGGCTAAAGCCTGGAAGCGCCTAACCGCACGGGTTGAAACCCGGCGGCTTGCGGCGGGCTAAAGCCCCCTGCCGTCAGAGGCTCGCCCGGCGCCGCACCACGCCAGGCGAGTCTGGCGTGGTTGTCGTGTCAGGTGATGCCTCGCCCAGGATAACCCATGGCAGATTCCGCCCGCAACTTGGGAAGTACGGTTCGCCCGCGCTCCCGCGTCCCCCCTTCCCGCTCCGGCGGGAAGGGGGAAGATGGGAAGTAGGTTAGGCTACTCGCCGACCATCGCGGGCTGCGGTGAGATGCTCTCGCCGCGCTCCGCCGCCTTCTTCGACGCCTCGACCGCCGGATCCCTCCCTAGGAAGATCGCGAGCACTGTGGCGATTCCGCAGCCGATCATCGCCACCGTAAACGTGTCGTTGAGCGCGTGCGTCGCCGCCAGCGGAAAGATATGCTGCGCCACGTAGGATTGTGAGAACTGTTGGGC
>DATGVV010000775.1:0-1931 GCA_035299885.1 Chloroflexota bacterium
CAGGCTGATGCTGGGGGCACTAGACTGGATGCTGGGGGTAGCGGGCATATCGCTATCTCCTTCAGCCCCTGGGGCGATTCCAGCGTCTCAGGGGCTTCTCCATCTCCTGGACGGGGCCGGTTGCCTCGCCTACACTGATGATACTGCAACATCATCAGCATATCAATGGGGTGGCGGGGCCGATTCGGGCGAGTTCTCAGAGCGTCTTGCAGCATTGTCAGTCTACATGGTAGGCTGCTGACATGAAGGACGTACTTGACCCCGAGATGCTCAGAGCAGCGATGGCCGCGGTGCGGGCCCAGCGGCGCCGCGTCGATACTGCGTGTGTGGTCTGCGGCGCACCGCTGAAAGATGTACCGTCTAAGCGGCGCTACTGCTCACACGCCTGCCAACAGCGAGCCCACTGGCGCCGTCACCACCCTCAAGCGACGGACTAGCCAGGTTCCGAGTGCGCGCCGAAGCCTGTTCGCTGTTCCACTTCCGCCGATGCACGAACCCGGTTGAACGGCGCCGATACTCGGCATTTCGCTGGCAGCCATTGACAGCCACGCTGACAGCCACGAGGGTGATACGAGCTGATACACGACGGACATGGCAGCACGAGATTTGGCGTCAATACTGGTGCCGTGGCACGCAATGATACGCGGTGGACGCTCTGGCGCGAATCTGGCTTACTCTCTTCCTGCAGCACTTTTTCCACTACCGGCAAGGTAGACAGGCCACTCAGTGGCTCGTTTACTGCGATCGTAAGCGTTCAGGTCCCCCTGGTAGCAGGGGGGCTGAACACTTACCGGGATCGATCCTCACTATTGGAAGAGGGCATGGCGTCGCTCGGCTCGCCGGCGATGCGGGCATCCGAGCCCCACGCTGGCTGCGTGGGGGCGGGCTCGTACTACCCTGCCCAGTCCAGCATGGCCTGAATGCGATAGATCAGCGGCGGCTCCCATTCGGCGACGTAGGTGAGGAAGCCCGCGATCCGCCCCCAGCCGTGGCTCAGCTCCGCGGCCTGGGCGCGCAGCGCGTCGACGTCCACGGCGATCTCCAGCCAGGGGCCGATTCCGGCCTTCGCCAGCGCCGAGATGCCCTTGCTCCGGCGGCCGCAGGCCATTAGGCCGGCGCGATCGGCGGTCATCGTCTGCGCCCGGCGCCACCAGGCGAAGGCCAGATCCCGCGGCATGGTGATCCACTCGAGCAGCGTGGGCAGCTCGACCTCGTCGCTGCCGAGGATCGCGCGCAGCCGGGTGTGGCCGAGCTTGATGTGGGCCATCTGCCGGCCCAGCACGAAGGTCAGCTCCTCGGCGTCGACGTAGCTGGCCAGCAGCTCGTCGACGAGGATGACATACGGTTCGTGGAAGCCGTAGGCAAGCGCCTGGGGCACGTCGGGTTGGTAGCGGATGAACACGCGCGTGCGCGGCATGGCGAACCGCTGCCGCAGCTCTTCCACCAGCGGATAGAAGGCCGGATACTGCGTAGGGGTGATCTCGGCGGCCGTGGCGATGGCCCGGGTGACCTGCAGCGACTCCAGGAACACCAGGACGACGAAGCTCGCCACGAGTGTCAGCGCGATCAGCACCGTGGTCTCGTCGAACAGCAGGAGGGCCGAGAAGAGGCCGACCAGCAGGCCCAGGGCCACCGCCAGAGCCGGCCGCTCGTGCGAGTGGCGGCAGGCGAGCAGGAGCTGATCGTCGAGCTGCCGTGCGGGGGCCACGCGATCCAGCGCCCACGGCCGGGCCGGCCCTTCACCGCGCTGTGGCCTCACGTCGTCGCCGGCCAATACTCCTCCCCCTGGCAGTCGTCGCGAGTCTCACTATCGTTCTAGTCTGGGACCCTACCGCTGCCGGACATCCGCGCATCGTGACTGCAACCTGTAGAGGGTCTGCCAGCCCAGCGGGCGCGGTCAGTCTATGCTAACCTCTCCGCGTAGGTAGTGG
>DATGVV010000776.1:0-1640 GCA_035299885.1 Chloroflexota bacterium
TGAGATCGAACAGCGCGTTCAAAGCCTCGAGCGGCGTCATGGTCAGTGGGTCCAAGCGGGCCAGCTCGTCGCGCAAGCGATCGTCACCGGCGAACAGCGCCAGCTGGTGGGCCACGTGGCCGTTGCTGCTGGGCCGCGCCGAGCGCGCGCCCTCGAGGAGCTCGAGCAGTTCCTCGGCGCGATGGATGACGCTGCGCGGGGCGCCGGCCAGCTTGGCGACGTAGATGCCGTAGCTGCGGTCTGCGCCACCGGGCACCACTTTGCGCAGGAACACCACCTTGCCGCTTTCCTCCAGCACGTCCATACGGAAGTTCTTGACGCGCGGCAGCTGCTGTTCGAGTGCCGTGAGCTCGTGATAGTGCGTGGCGAACAGCGTCTTGGCGCCGCAGGCGGGATGGTTGTGGATGTACTCGACCACCGCCTGGGCGATGGCCAGGCCGTCATAGGTCGAGGTGCCCCGCCCCACTTCGTCCAGGATGATCAGCGAGCGCGGCGTGGAAGACTGCAGGATCAGGCTCGTCTCAACCATCTCGACCATGAAGGTGGACTGGCCGGAAGCGAGATCGTCCTGGGCGCCTACACGGGTGAAGATGCGGTCAACCAGTCCGATGTGGGCTGACTCGGCCGGCACAAAGCTTCCGATCTGCGCCATAAGCGCGATCAGCGCCACCTGGCGCAAGTAGGTCGACTTGCCGGCCATGTTGGGGCCGGTCAAGACCACCAGCTGGCACTCCTGGCGGTTCAGATGGCAGTCGTTGGGCACGAACTCGCCGGCTGGGAGTGCGAGCTCAACGACGGGATGACGCCCGCCAACGATGTCGATGCCGTCGCCCTCGTCGATATTCGGGCGGCAGTAGCGCCGGGAGATGGCCATCTCCGACAGTCCGCAGGCGACGTCGAGGGCAGCCACGGCGCCAGCGGCAGCCGCGATGGCCGGCGCCCACGCGGCGACTTCCTCCCGAACGTGCTCGAACAGCCTGGTCTCGAGCTCGACACGTTGCTCTTGGGCGCCCAGGACAATGGATTCGTACTCCTTGAGCTGTTGCGTGATGAAGCGCTCGCCGCCCGTCAGAGTTTGCTTGCGGACATAGTCTTGGGGCACCTGGGCAAGGCTGGCGTTGCTGACTTCGATGTAGTAGCCGAATACCTTATTGAAGCCGACCCGCAGGTTGCGAATCCCGGTGCGCCCGCGCTCCTGGGCTTCCAAGCCGGCGATGTAGGTGCGGGCTTCACTGGCGCCACCCAGCAGGCCGTCGAGCTCTTCGGAGAAACCGTCCCGAATGACACCGCCGTCGCCCAGGGTCGGCGGCGGCTCATCGACCAGGGCGCGCCCGATCAGGCCAGTCACCTCGGGGAATTCGCGCAGTTTGGGTGTGAGTTCGGCGAGGGAAGCGGCCGCGCGCACAGCGTCAGCTAGTGAGGGCAGCTGCTCCAGCGCCACGTTCAGTGAGACAAGATCGCGGGGTGAGGCGATGCGCTGTACGCAGCGGTTGGCCAGGCGCTCGATATCGGGCAAGCGACTCAGGATGGCCGCAGCCTCCCGTGCCATCACGGCGTTGTCGTTGAAGGCGGCGATAGCGTCCTGGCGGCGCCGCAGCTCGGCCACATCCAATAGCGGCATGGCCATCCAGCGCCGCAGC
>DATGVV010000777.1:0-8128 GCA_035299885.1 Chloroflexota bacterium
AACCGCCCCCGTCAACCCGCTCATGATGGTTGCGGATGATAGGCAAGATGTCCGCACCCGAGCGCAGCGGCCTGACGATGCTTTCGCCGATGACCGGGTGCGCCCGCATTTGCGCTTGTTCGTCGACATTCAGCGGTCCGGGTTTCAGGAGGATTGCATCCGGCACACCTATCTTGCCGATGTCGTGAATGAGGCCGCCGCGATACAAGGCATCCAGGTCAGATTCCTGAAGTCCCAATCGCGTTCCTAGGTGGCGAGCCGCATTCGCTACCCGCTGGGTATGGCTTTCGGTGTACGCATCCTTCGCCTCCACTGCTGCCGCCAGCGCGAAGATGACCTGTTCGGAGCTGTCAAGCGTGTCGAGGACGGACTTCAGCCGCAGCGCTGACCGAACCCGCGACACCAGTTCGGTTCGCTCAACCGGTTTGGACATAAAGTCGTCCGCGCCCGCCTCCATGGCCTGCACGCGATCGCTGATGCTGCCGAGCCCGGTGATCATCACCACTGGCAGCAGCCGGCCCCTTGGCGTGGCCTTGATGCGGCGGCACACCTCGTAACCGTCGATGCCCGGCATCTGGACGTCGAGAAGAACCAGATCGGGAGGCGTGGCGCGGATCGCGCCCAGCGCGGTCGGGCCGTCTTCGGCGGTTTGAATCTTGCATTCGACAGTGGCCAGGCAGGCCTCGATCAGCTCCCGATTCGCCGAGCTGTCGTCAACCACCAGCACAAGTGGGAGTCTTGCCGGTGTGGCAACCTTCCCCTGCGGAAGTACTGAGGCCGTTGGCGGTTCGGGTGCAGTGGAACCCGGCCATGCTGCCGGCTTAAGAGCAGCGACCAGGGCGGCGGCAGTTGGATAGCGGTAGGCCGGAGACTTGGCAAGCCCTCGTCTCAATGCATCTTCCACATGAGCCGACAATTCTCCGGTCAGCTCGCGCGTCGGTGGCATGGCACTGTGCATGTGCGAGAGCAGCACGGCTGCCGGCGTTGGGGCTTTGAACGGAACCCGGCCGGTCAGCATCTCGTAGGCCACGATCGCGAGCGCGTAGCGGTCGGAGGCAGGGCCGACTGTGTCGCCGGCGCCTTGCTCGGGCGACATGTACTCCGGCGTCCCGGCTACCGTGCCGGTGCCTGTGATTTTCCTGACAGAGTCGCTCATCTTGGCCAGCCCGAAGTCGGCGAGGATGGGCGTGCCGTCCGTTTTCAGCAAGATGTTGGACGGCTTGATGTCGCGGTGCAGGACTCCGAGCGAGTGGGCGTAGTCGAGTGCGTCGGCGATTGGACCCAGAATTTGCACGACCAGCCGTAAATCCATCGGGCGTCCAATGCGATCAGCAAGCGTTCCACCTTCGACGAGCGCCAGGACGAGATACGTGATGCCATCCTCCTGGCCGAAGTCGAAGATGCTGAGGATGTTTGGATGGGTCAGCCGGGCGATTGATTGCGCCTCTTGCTGAAATCGTTCACGCAAGATCTCGTCAATGGCGAAGAAGTCCGGCAACACCTTAATGGCGACCAAGCGATCAAGTGCACCGTGATGCGCTTTGTAGACCTCGGCCATTCCACCGTGGCCGATGCGCTGGATAATTCTGTACGGACCCAGGTTGAGGCTCTCTGGCAGGGTCATGCCCCACCATCCGAACTTGTAGGACTAGGTGACTGTCGGATGTGGAGCGCATGACCCAGTTCCACGGCACCCAAGGACCCCAACGATGATCTCAAAGCGGCCGGGTAAAGTCATCACTTTATGGGAGAAACTCGGGGGCCAACGGCGCTGGCCAGATCCCGCTTTGGCGATCCGGGAGGGTCAGCTAGGCGGTTCGGCGGCAGACGTAACGCGCCAGCGCTGCCAGGCCGTCGCGGGCCGGCGCGGTGAGGGGCAACGAGTCGATGACAGCGAGCGCCCGGTCGACGAGCTGCTCGCAGGTGATTTCGACGGCCTCCTTGGCGCCCGTGCTGATGAGCAGGCGCTGCAGCCCGGTGATCTCGCTGGCGTCCAGATCGCGCGCCCCGACTCGGCCCAAAAGAGACTGGTCGCCGTCGATCGAGCGCTCGGCGGCGATCGCGAGCAGCACCGACCAGCGGCCCTCCCGGAAGTCTTCGCCTACCCGCTTCCCGGTCTGGACTGGATCTCCAAAGGCGCCCAGCAGGTCGTCTTTGAGCTGAAAGGCCTCGCCGAGCAGCAGCCCGGCCGCGCTCAGCTGGTCCTTCAGGTCGGGCAGCCGTCCGGCCAGCGCTGCGCCCAGGTGCATCGGCCGCTCCACCGAGTACTTGGCCGCCTTGTATCGCGTCACCACCCACGAGAGCTGCAATTCCCGCGAGCCGCGCGCCGACTGGAGCAGCTCGAGGTACTGTCCCATCGACGTCTCGATGCCCGCCTCGTCGAACACCAGACGCGCCTGTGCAGGGGCGCTCGCCAGCAGCAGGCCGGCGTAGAACAAGGACAGGTCTCCGATGACGACGGCGGCGCTGTCGCCGAAGCGGGCGCTGTCGCCCTGCCAGTCCTGGCCTTGGTGTTTGAGCGTGAAATGGTGGTGTGTGCTCGGCTCGCCCCGACGCATTAGCGAGCGGTCCATCACGTCGTCATGGATCAAGGCCGCCGTATGCATCAGCTCGAGCGCTGCGCCGGCGTTGATCACCAGGTCCTCGTTGGAGCCGCCGGCGCCTGTGTAAGTCAGATAGGTGAACAGCGGCCGCAGCCTCTTGCCTCCAGAAAGCACGAGGCGCGCGAGCGCCTGCACCGGATCCGCCAGGGCGCGGTCGACCCGGATCCAACGTGCGGTCTCGGCGTGGAACATATGGGCGAGCAGCCGGTCGATCTGCTCGGCCACCGCCGATCCCGTCTCCAGCACCGGCTGGCTCAGGTCGAGCACGGGGTCCAGCTCCGTGCTCACGCTATGTCCAGGCCAGCAGGTTGGCGACGAGCAGCGCGGCAGCTGCGAAGTCGAAGGCACGAAAGCCGACCCGACGTCCCTCCAGCCAGCGGCGGCGCCCGACGCCGTCCCGCAGTTGGCGAAGCTGGAGGGCCCAGGCCGGCAGCATGAGCAGAAGCAGCCAGGTGGGCAGCAAACCAATGGCGGCGCCCACCACGACCAGTCCGAAGCCTGCGGCGAAGACCGCCACTATGAGGCGATCGTTGGCGGTTGCTGAAAGGCTTGCCGCAAGCGTGCGCCGGTGCGCGAGCCGGTCATTGGCCGCGTCGGATGTATTGGAGAAGAGCGGGACGGTCAGCAGCAGGACACCCAACAGCACCCCCTCCACGAGCACGTGGCCGCTCATCGTGCCGGTGAGGGACGCGTAGGGCAGCACGATGGTGCAGGCCGTGGCCAGCACGAGCAGGAGCTCACCCCCGCCGGCATAACTGATCCGCAGCCCGCTCGAATACTGGATTGCTGCCAGCCCGCCAAAGATGAAAACCGTCAGCACCCAGGGCGACCATCGGGCTCCGATCAGATACGGCGCCACGCCGCAAACGAATCCGAACAAAGCCGCGGCGTAAGCGAACCGGAGGGCCTGGGCCTCGCTCAGCTCGCCGGTCAAGAGCGGCTTGCGGCGGATGTTGCGGACTTTGTTGGAGGCGAGGTAGTTGCGCGCATCGGTTCCGTCTCGGAAGCCGCTGACATCGTCGAAGGCCATGGTCGCGGCCATGAGCCCCATCATGCTGAGCAGGACAAGCGCGAGTATCGCCACCGCCCTCGGCGTCAGCGCCATTGAAGGCGACAGCAGCGACCAAACTATCGGTATCGCCCACCAGTGCTGCCAGACCTGAAGCTTGCCCAGCCGGACATAGGCGCTGGCACGGCCCAGCGGTGCGGGCAGAACCCAAGATGTGGCCTCACTCATATCTGATCACCCAGGCGATGTCCCTTCTGATCGCACCGCGCGAAGCGGCCCATACAGAAGCGACCGCGAATGACACGGCGAGGGGCAGGCTGGCGAGAGCCAGCCCGACCGGCATCACCGGCGGTGGCAGCAGGCCGCTGGAAGCCGCCTGCGCTTGAAGCATGACCACGACCAGGTAGAAGCCGAGCGGAAGCGCGATCAGCCAGGCGAGCAGCCCCACGGCGGATGCCTCCAGGGTCAGCTCGCGCCGGAGCGCGGCGGCGGATACGCCGCAGAGACGGGTCACGCCGAGGGCACCGGCACGAGCTCCCAATGATGCGGCCGCCGTCGCCGTACCAACGAGAAGGGCGAGGACGAATAGGACGCGCGCGAACACAAGGAAGGCGCTCAGCAGCCGGCCGGTGAGACCTTGGAAGGCTTGACGGATCTGGGCGCGGGTGAGGACATTCAGGTTCGGATAGGCGGAAAGCTCCTGGCGGACTTCGGCCGCCACCACCGCCGCCGAGGCGCCGGGCGCCAGACGGATGAAGATGTTCAACAGACGCTGGTCACCAGTCAGCTCTCGATAGAGCTGGCGCGAGGCGAAGATGATGCCCGTATCCGATGTGAAGTCGTCGACCAAGGCCGCGACCCGGAGCCGCCGGCTGCCGTCGACCGTGGGCAGATTGACGCTTGCACCGGGCCGGAGGCCGTGCAGGCGCGCGTAGTTCGAAGAGACCGCGACCTCGCCGGCGTCCAGCGCTTCCCACAGTTTCCGGCCCGCGGCGCCGTCGGCGACGGCCACGTCCACAAAGCCGTTTACGTGCGCGGTGTCCCAAGCCCACAGGCTGACCCTTTTGCCATCCATCTCCAGCGTGGTGAACGTGAATGATCCTGTCTCGGCAATGCCTGGCAGGCCGGCCAGACGAGCCGGGGTCTCAGCCGGCCAGCGCTCGTCCTGGAGACTGGCTCCCGGTGGCCCGGGCAGCGCGAAGAGGTCGGCCTCGGTCCAGGCGGCGACGCTGCGCTCGATAGCCTGGTCCATGCTCAAGGTCAAACCTTCGAGCGCCAGCGACATCATGAGGGCGATGGCGAACACGCTGATGAGAGCCGCGCTGCGCCGGCTGTCGGCGGCGAGCCAGCGGCCAACACTCAGCTGGAGGAAGCCTCCCCGCGATGCAATGGCGCCGCCGGCCAGCGCGGGAACCACGAGTGCCAGCCCGACGGCAGACCCAAGCAGCAGGAGAAGCCCGGCGCCGGCGGCGGCAGGCACGAATGTCACGATCACCACTGCTGCCGCAGCCAGCGCCAGCGCGATGCAGAGAACGATCGTGGTCCTCAAGGCGCGCGCCGGTGCCTGGCGCCGGCCGGACACCGCCTCGATGACGGGCACGCGCATGAACGAGTACAGGGAGCTCGCCCAGGCGATGGCGAAGATGGCAAGGCTTGCGCCCAGGCCGCCCAGAACCGGCGCGAGCACAGGCGTCGTCGTCTGCCCAGCGAGCTGCGTGAGCTCGATGAGCTGGCTCTCAAAATCCCGCAAGCCCGAACCGATACCGATTCCGAGCGCTAACCCGAAGCCGGCGGACACGACCATGAAGGCCAGCAGCACGACTCCGGAGCCGAGCGCCAGCTGCCAGAGCGCCACGCCGTACAGGCGAAAGCGGGCGATATTGGTCCGCTCGTCCTCGATCTGGAGCCGCCAGCACAGAAAGAGCACCGCGGCCGCGCTCAGGACGCCGATCACCGCAAAGACGCTGAGCAGGCTCCGTACAGACGCGAATGACGTCTGGTACGGATCGGCTGTCGAATTGGGATCGCCGACGGTGGCGGCGCCGCCTGCAGCCTCGGCCAATGCAGTCTTGAGGCCGCCCACGGACATGCCCGGGGCGGCGCGCAAATAGATGGCGTCGGTCGTACCTGGGCGGCCCGCGGCGGCTGTCACCTGCGTCAGGGCTCCGACCGCGATGGCGCCTGAGTTGGGTAGGTCGCCTTTCAACAGGCCGCGCAGCGTCCAGGTCGATGTACCGCCGGCAGACTGGAGGCGCAGCTTCGAACCCGGGCTGAGGCCGTGAGCCCGGGCCCAGGCTTCGCCGGCCCACAGGCCGCCGGGCGGCCCCAGGTCTGAAACCGGGAACTGGCGGCTGTAATAGCTGGAGACGAAATCGCTGAGCGCGGGCGTGATCCCGACCACCTCGACTGGGTCGCCGCCGGGTGCCAGGCGGGTGTTGACATAAGCGAGGGCGGCGCTCTTGGACGGCCCAGCGGCCGCGAGCACGCGATCCACCACCTGCTGGCTCATGCCGGAAGCGGAGCGCGCCTGCACGACAAGATCGGCGTGGATGAGTGGCGTGACCTGGACTTTTTGGATGGCGTCTTCGACCGCGAAGGTGACGACCAGCACGCCCGTGGCCAGTGAGATGCCGATGGTGCCGCCGAGGAGTGAAGCGAGCGCTCGCCAGGGGTGCCTGCGCCAGGAACGCAGGAGCGCGGATGCTACCAGCAGGGCGGCGCTCACGGCTCCACCAGCCGGCCGTCCGCCATCCGTAAGACGCGGTCAGCGGCGCTCGCCACGGCCGGATCGTGGGTGACGACGAGGCCGGCCGCGCCGCTTCCGTGAACCAGGTCGAGGAAGAGACCCAGGACCTGGCTGCCGGAGGTGGAGTCGAGTGCCCCGGTGGGCTCGTCGGCTGCGATCAGAAGTGGTGTTCCGGCGCAGGCCCTCGCGATCGCTGCGCGTTGAGCCTCGCCCCCGGACAGCTGCGCCGGCCACGCGCGAGTGCGGGCGCCAAGGCCGACGCGCTCGAGCACGTCCTTGGCCCGGCTCAATGCCCGGGCGCGCGGCCAGCCGGCAATCATCAGGGGCGCGGCAACGTTTTCGTCGACGGTCAGGGACGGGATCAGGTTGTCGCGCTGGAGGACATAGCCGACCTGGCCGGCGCGGAACCGTGCCCGTTCCTGCTCGCCGAGGCCGGCCAAGAGCCTGCCGCCTACCCGTACATCCCCACTGGTGGGCGTTTCCAGGCCCGAGATCAAGTGCAGAAGGGTTGACTTCCCGCTGCCACTGGGGCCGACGACGGCCACGATCTTGCCGGCGAACAGCGCCAGATCGCAATCGCGCACCGCCCAGACGGCGCTCGGCCCGTCGCCATAGCGCTTGCTGACGGCGATGGCGGCCGCGACCGGCGTCGCGTCCAGTTCCTGCCCCCGGCCGGACTCCGCAATATCCCCCACCGTCCTTGCCCTCACCTCACGGCGGCCCCCTGTATGGCTCGATCTCATGGAAGCGCTGGAGCAGGGCCATGATGTGCTGCAAGGGAGGCTCTTTTCCTGCCAGCACATCGCCAAGGCTGAGAGCGGAGAGGAGCAGGATGAGCCACGTGCGGAGCACCGGCAGGGGGTCCCTTCCAGTCAGGATCCAGATGAAAAGGATGCCGAAGTTCGTGGCTGCCGTAAGGGCGGCCTGGTCCTCGGTCGGGATCACCGAAAAATCCGATGCTGGCAGGATGTCTTTCAACGCCTCTGCTTCTTGCTGCACAGACTCGATGAAGTTGTTGACCAGCCTCGAAGTGGGCTCGCGCAGCGCCGGGTTGCTGCGGCTGAGCGCGATGAGATCGAACTGCAGCGACCAGAACTCCGGCCGCTCGCGGTAGAGGGTCGCGATCTGCTCGACCCCGACCAGCATGCGCTCCATGGGGTCCGGTGTCCCCCGGAACCGCGATCGCCAGATGTCTCGGAACTGGAGGTCGATGTCCTCGATCACCGCCACCAGCAGCTGCTCCTTGTTCTTGAAGTAGTAATGGATGAGGGCCGGCGCGATGCCGACCTCCTGGGCGATCTGTTTGAGCGAGGTGTGCGCAAAGCCCTGGCGGCCCATGACCCTTGCGGCCGCCTCGATGATCTGCTGTCGCCGGTCGAGTGACTCGCCCTTGGCTGTGCCCTGACCGTCATTTGGCCTCCGTGACCCCCGCCCTTTGATTGATCGGCCAGTCAAACTCTGCCTCCGTCGATCAGACCACGTTGGTAATCAGGTGTCAAGTAGTCCGGCCCGTCAGCCCGTGCTAGCTGGCGAATCTTGATCGCGGACGGCGCCGGCGGAGAGATACTGGTCGGCCAGGAGGTCGACCACCGGCCCGTACCGCTCCGGAACCAGCCTAGAGTCATGGACCACCGTCTCCATCTGCTTGGCCAGCAGAAGCAGCAGGCCCGGGTTGGAGAGAACTGTCCGGAGCCACGGCAGGGCGGCCTCTGGCGTCGGATCAGCCTTCGCGAAAGCGATCGTGGCCATGTACCAGGGGAGCATCGCCTG
>DATGVV010000778.1:0-4969 GCA_035299885.1 Chloroflexota bacterium
ATAAGCTCACCGGGACCGACGCGGCCGGCAAGGCAGTCACCGGGGCAGACGCCGCGGCAGCATCAAGCGCACCCATCGGCGACATGATCATCCAGATGGTCAATGGCCTGTCGGGTGGCGAGGGCATCGGCTTCGGCCTGATGATCGTCATCGCCGTGACCGTAGCCTTGGCCATCCTCGGCACGACCCTGTCGGCCATGAACACCGGGGTGCGTATCACCTACGCTATGGCGCAGGACGCGGAGATGCCTCAACCGCTGGGTTTGCTCCACATCCAGAACGCCACTCCTCACGTCGCCGTGTGGATCATGGTGGTCGTCTCGGCCATCATCGGCTCCATCGGCTCGATCTCGGTGGTGTACCTGACGGGCATCACGCTGGCCTCCAACTTCGGCACGTTCGTGCTCTACGCCCTCACGTGCCTGTGGACCATCATCGCCTTCGCCGGTCGCGCCGAGTTCAGCGCCATCAAGCACGTCATCGTGCCGGTGCTTGGCCTGCTGGCCAACATCGTGATGCTGCTGACCATTCTGGGGTTGGGCTTCATCGGCGGCGGCGATTCGCAGACTGAGTCGCTGATGGCCATCGGCATCGCCGCCCTCTGGCTGGTTGCGAGCGTCATCTATGTCGTGACCACCGGCCGAAAGTCAGGCCGCACACTCATGGGCACAGGAGTACCAGCCAGCTAACGTGTGATCGTCCAGGCGGCCGCGCATACCAATCAAGGCTCCGTTCGCGCTAACAACGAAGACGCGGTCGGGTCGGTGCAACCCACCGACCCGACCGAGCGCGATCGTAAGGGTCTGCTTTTTGCTGTGGCCGACGGACTGGGCGGTCTGAATGCCGGCGAGGTGGCCAGCGCAACAGCCATCAAGGCCCTGCTGGACGAGTACTACGCACCATCCAACGCCAGCCGCATCGAACCTGCTCTGCGCCACGCGGTGCAGCTGGCCAACCTCCGAGTGCACGATCTCGCTCAGAAGCACCTGGACCATCGCGGCATGGCCACCACGCTCACGGCGCTGGCCTTAGCCGGGACTACCGCCTACACCGCCCACGTGGGCGACAGCCGCATCTATCGGCTGCGAGGCAGGGCGCTCGCCCAGCTGACCGCCGATCACAGCGAGGTGGCCGACCTGGTGAGAATGCGCATCGTCAAGCCCGAGCTCGCGGCGCAGCACCCGAGCCGCAACGTGCTCACTAAGACGATCGGCCAGCACCTCATGGTCCGGCCGGATTTTGCCCGCGAGCAGGTTCAGCACGACGACGTGTTCATCCTGTGCACCGATGGCGTGTGGTCCGAAGTGGACGAGAGAGAGCTGGCGGAGATAGCCACCAAGTCTGAGCCAGAGGATGCTTGCCGCAAGATCATCGACCTGTGCCTGGACCGCCAGTGCGACGACAACGTGACGGTCCAGATCGTCCGGGTGCTGGAGGTCGATCATGCCGCCCAGCACACTCACCACCGGCCGACGCTGCTCGGCAGCCTGATGGATCGGTTGCGTTGAATACGACCTCTAGAATGCACGCAGTGAGACTGGCGCCCGGCGACTGCGTGGGCAAGTACGAGGTGATCGACCTCCTTGGCGAGGGCGGCATGAGCGAGTCGTATCGCGCCCGCGATCGCGAGACCGGCCAGACGGTAGTGATCAAGATCCCGTACGCCAACATCATTGGCGATCCCGCCACCTACAGCCGCTATCAGCGCGAAATCGAGATCGGGCGCAAGCTGGTCCATCCGAACATTCAGCGGCTCATCGACACCGGCCACCTGGACGGCAGTCCGGCGCCCTACCTAGTTATGGAGTACGTGGAGGGACAGCCTTTCCGGCACTACCTGGCCGAGCACGGCCCGCTGCCCGTGGAAGACGCCGTGGAGCTGGCGCGGCAGCTGGCCGATGCGCTCGAGACATGCCACGCGCAAGGTATCGTGCATCGCGACCTCAAGCCCGAGAACCTGCTCATCACGCCTGACCATAAGCTCAAGCTGCTGGACTTCGGGATTGCCCTGATGCAAGGCGCCCGCCGCCTCACGTGGAGCCGCCTCAGCAACAGCGTGGGCACGCCGGACTATATGGCGCCCGAGCAGGTGCGGGGCGAACGCGGCGATGCACGCACGGACATCTACGCGCTGGGCATGATGCTGTTCGAGATGCTGGCCGGCAAGATGCCGTACGAAGGAGATAATGCGCTGGCCATCATGAACCAGCACGTGAATCGCGAGGCGCCACCACTGCGCAGCCGGCGTTCCGACGTGCCACCCCAGCTCGAATCAATCGTGGCCAAGGCTATCCGCCGCGATCCAGGCCAGCGCTATCAATCCATGGCGGATGTGCGCCACGATCTGGAGCACTGGCGCGAAGTCGGACCTTACTCGTGGCTTGAGGAACCAGCACCGGTGGGCGCGCTGCCCGGCCCGCTCAAGACCATCGGCTTGATTCTGCTCGTGTTTGGCGTCCTGGCCGCCATCGGCGTGCTGGCCCAGGTGGCTCATGGCCTCCGCTGACCTCCGGGTGGACGCGCTGCAGCGTGTCCGCGATGCCGGCGCCGATTTCGTTTATCTGCAATTCACGGACATCTTGGGCAGCGTCAAGGGCGTCACCGTGCCTACCAGCCGCCTCGAGCGCGCCTTCGAAGAGGGCGTATGGTTCGACGGCTCATCCGTCGAGGGCTGGGCGCGCGTGGCCGAGAGCGATCTGTACCTGCGACCGGACCCGGAGACCCTGGCGCTGTTCCCGTGGGAAAGCCCGCCGGCGGCGAGGTTCATCTGCGACCTGACGCTGCCCAGTGGCGAGCCCTTCTCAGGCGATCCCCGCCACGCGCTGCGGCGGGTGATTGGCGAGGCGGCCGAAGCGGGTTTCGAGTACCGGCTGGCGGCAGAGTTCGAGTTCTTCCTGTTCCTGGAGGACCAATCAGTGTCGCTCGGGCTCGCTCGCGGGCTGGAGCCGAGCGACGCCGAAAGCTACTACAGCATGCCCACCGAGCGCACGCTGCGGCTGTGCCATGAGGTGGCGCGGACGCTCGAGCAGTGCGGCTTTGCGGTGGCCGCCACCCACCACGAGGTATCGCCGGGGCAGCATGAGATCGATCTGGCGGAGCACGACGCGCTGCGGGCCGCGGACGCCATGGCCACGTTGAAAATCGCCCTGCGAGCCTACGGCCAGCGCGAGCACCTGCTGGCCACCTTCATGCCTAAGCCCCTGTCCGGACTGAGCGGCTCTGGCCTGCACTTGCAGCAGGCGCTGTTCGATCGCGAAACGGGCCGCAACGCCTTCTACGATCCGGACGCCACCTATCATCTATCGGACGTCGGACGTGCGTTCGTAGCTGGCCAGCTCGCTCACGCTCGCGGCATGTGCGCGCTGTTGGCGCCGCTGGTGAATTCCTACAAGCGCTTGACCGGCGGTGGCGAGGCGCCGGCGCTGATCGACTGGGCGCGCATCAACCGCGGCGCGCTGATCCGCGTGCCGGAGCTGGGTAGCGATGGCCAGCGCATGTTCGTAGAGCTGCGGGCGGCGGACCCAAGCTGCAACCCCTACCTGGCGCTGGCTGCCGCCCTCAAGGTGGGGCTGGAAGGCATCGCCAGCCACGCGACGTTGCCAGAGCCAGTGGAGGAGCGCATCGAGGACGATGCCGCCGAGGCCGAGCGTGAGGCCGATCCGCTGCCGCAAACCCTCGGCGAAGCCATCGAGGAGCTCGAATGGGACCCGGTAGTCCGCACCGCACTGGGCCAGTCCATCTACGACCGCTTCCTGGCCGCCAAGGAGCAGGAATGGGCGGCCTACCGCAACCACATCTCCCTGTGGGAGATTGAGAATTACCTCCAGCGGGCTTAAAAAACGCCCGCTGGAGGTTCATCCCCTTAGATCTGCTTTACGAAGTCGAAGTGGAATTCGCCCGCCGTGTTGCAGTTGTCGTAGACGACCTGGTGCTTATCCGACACCTGCTTGCCTTGCCCATCCACAACGAAGACGTCATAGACCCGGTGCTCGATAGGGCAGGTGTTGGAGATGTGGAGCGTAAACAGCCCATCGCCTTCGTTGCCCACGGTCTCATTGTTGCCATAGAACGTCCACATCACATTGAAGCCACCTAGACCGTTGCCGCTCTTGTCCAGCACGTGGCCCTGGACAAACTGCGAGCCAGCGTTGGGCGCGCTGTCGACACAAGGCACGCGGTTACTGCTGCCGCAGTCAATCGGGGGTGTATTCACACCCTTGGACAGGAACACGAAAGGCTGCGGCGTGGGCGTCGGCGTGAATGCCGGCGTCGGCGTAGCTGCCGGCTGGCCGGTGGTGGTTTCCGTGATCTGCGCGTCCGGCGGCACAAGGCCGAGCGTCTTGGCGACATCACCACCATTCACGACGGAGACCGCCCCCGGGGCGATACCGCCCGGGCCCGCCACATTCCAGTGCTGAATGGCTACGCGCTGGGCGCGGATGATCTTGAACGGCCCGGCATCGGTGACCTGCGACGTCGGCAGGCCGTTGTACAGGATCGCCGACGGGCCCGTCCCATAGCGCTGGGCAATGGCCGCGTCGGCATTCAGCAGAGCTAGGCGCGCGGCCTGGATCTGGGCGGGCGTCTTACCGGCGTCGAACGATGGATCGAGCTGCGGCGGAATGCCGAACTGCTGCTGGAGAGCGCTGTCCTTGCTCTGGTCGTGCAGCTTGTCGAACACGTTCACGAAATACACCTGGCTGACTTCGGGCCGCCACTGCATGATGACTTTTTGTGTGGCCTGCACGATGAAGCCGTCAAGCGTGAAACGGCGCGAGGCTGGGTACCCCAGGGCGTTCACCCCGCCGAGGCGCTTGAACTCTGACCAAAAGCCAATACCGCCCTCATCGGTAATGCGGTAGCCGAACTGGGGGCCGGCTCCGGCGTTGGTCTGCGTGTAGAAATGCCCGCCGGGTATGTCGAAATCAGCCCCGGCGACTTGGGCACCCGCTCCGGGCAAGTATGTCAA
>DATGVV010000779.1:0-17725 GCA_035299885.1 Chloroflexota bacterium
CGGGCATGATCGTGGCCTTCGTGGTGCGGGGCAGCCCACTGAGCACGCAGTTCTTCAAGGCCGGGCTGCTGCAGCTCGGACGCGAGCTGGAGGAGGCGGGCAGGGTCTGCGGCGGACGCTGGCTGCTGGTCTACCGGCGCATCCTGCTGCGCCTGCTGGCGCCTACGGCCGTGACCGTCGGCCTGCTGACCTTCCTGCAGGCCATCCACGACGTGCCAACGCCGGTGCTGCTGTACAGCGCCAAATCGCGGCCGCTGTCGATCCTGATGCTGGAGTACGCCTTCTCCGGTACGCGAGAGCGCGGCGCCGCGGTCGGTGTGCTGATCACAGGCTTCGTGATGATCGTGCTGTTGGGCGCCCGAGTCTTCGGCTACCGGCTCTCGCGCGAGCGGCTGTAGCCCGGCGCCGCGACCTGGCGGCTGAGCCGCACCTCCCGATCCTCTCTGGCCGACTGCAGGATGGCCAGCGTCACCTCATGGGTGGCTAGGCCCCAGCGGCCATCGTGGGTCAGCGGCCGACCATGGACCACCGCCTGGTACAGCTCCTCGAACTCGGCTTCGCCGCGCTGCTCCTCGACCGGCAGCTCGATCTCACGCCGGCCGGCGTCGTCGTACACGTACAGGCCGTTGGGCGATTGGCGGATGTCGGCGCGCTCACAGGTGGCCAGCGTCAGGCCGAAGAACGAATGGGCCGCCGTGGCAGGCGATCGTTGGGTACGTAGCGACTCCTTGAGCCGCGCCTCATCGCCGGCTTGGCCGCGGATCGTGGGCAGATTCGGCCGGCCCTGGCCAAAAGTCAGCTCGTCGGCGCTGAAATGGCCGCAGCCGGAGTACACGATCGTCGCCGCGGCGCCGTCCGCGAAGGTGAGGAAGGCGCTGTAGGCGCCGGTGGCCGGCCGGTTGGGGTCGAGCTGATAGGTCGTGGCCCGCACACTGGTCGCCCGGCCGCCGGCAATCAGCCGCACGATGTCGATCTGGTGCGGCGACTGGCGAAACACCGCGCCTCCACCCTGGCTCTCGTCTAGCTCGGCCGGCAGCCGGGGCCGGTACAGCCAGTCCGTGTAGTGCCAGGTGTGGACCATGGCCAGACGGCCGAATTCGCCGCTCCAGGCCAGCTCGGCCATCTTACGGATAGGGGCAGCCATGGCCTGGCTGTGGCCTGCCAGCAGCAGGACGCCGTTGCGCTCGGCCGCATGGTTCATGGCCACGCATTCCTCCAGCGTCACCGCCATGGGCTTGGACACGATAACGTGCTTGCCGCGCTCCAGCGCCGCGATGGCGTGCTCCGCGTGGAGCTGGTTGGGGGTGGCCACCCAGATAGCGTCGACGTCGCCCTGCCGGCACATGTCCCCGACCGAACGGAAGGTCTGGACGCCGAACTCGGCGGCCATGGCCGTGAGGGCATCCTCACGCACGTCGGCCACGGCCGTCAGCCGGACGCGGGGGCTGTGAGCGAAACCCTCGAGCAGGTTCCGCGCGCCGGCCCCAATCCCGGCCAGACCGAACTTCAGCCGCCGTTCGGACATGGCCGGCATTTTACGTTGCGGCTACATGTAGGTAAAGGGGGCGGTTTGCTGGTAGCATGGGGCATCTTCATGCGGCGAGGACGTTCGTTGAGGCTTTCGAAGACTCGATCCTTCAGCTTGCCGGTTGCGGTGTTGCTGGCGGGCGTAATTGCCCTATCAGCCTGCGGGGGGCCGGCCTCGGTTCCTGCCGGTGCAGCACCGGTCGGCGGGTCGCAGCTCGACAAGTTGATCGCTCAAGCCAAGCAGGAGGGCGAGCTCGACACCGCCACCACGACCGAGCAGTCTCCCAGAGTGCCCGTGCTCAAGGAAGCGTTCCTCAAGCGCTTCGGACTGAACATCAACGTCAACGTGGCCCTGGGCGATCAGACGGGCAAGTTCGCCAAGATGCTCACCACGCTGGACGCGGGCGGCCGGCCCGAGTTCGATACGCTCACCGGCTCAGAAGAAGACATCATCCAGATGGAGAGCAAGGGCTACGTCACCAAGATCGAGAACTGGGAGGCGCTGCTGCGCGAGACCAACAGCTGGGTACGTGATGGTGTGGTCAAGCCCGACGACGTGAGCCCGCAGCCGTTTAGCGGTTCTGCCTTCATCTGGGCCACCCGGACCAAGGCATACCTGTACAACACCAAGCAAATCCAGGCCGACCAACTGCCTCAGGCCGCGGCCGACATGGCCGACCCGAAATTCAAGGGCAAGTTCACCGTGCCGCCCTGGACCGACGTTTGGGAGCTAGGCATCCAGGTCCATACCGACAAGGAAGCCTGGCTGAAGACGCTGGACCAGGTCGGCAAGAACGCCGCGGCCGTGGTGGACTTCAGCCCGGCGCTGAACCGGCTGCTGCTGGGCGAGTTCCAGTTCGCGCCCATGAACAGCTACTACTTCTTCGACGTCAAGGCCAAGGACCCGCAGGCGCCGCTGGGCATCAGCTGGTTCAAGGACTACACGCCTTACAGCAAGGTGATGTACATCGTGCCGAAGGGGTCCAAGCACCCGGCGGCGGCCACGCTGTGGGCCTTGTGGATGGGCTCGCCCGAAGCTGAGGCCGCGTGGCAGCCCGCGGCCCACGAGGAGAACATCGCTTTCGGCCAGAGCGACCAGGACAAACTAGCGCGCCAGTCACTGGACGCCAGCGGCTCCAAGCTGGCATCGTGGTACGCCTCGCCGGAGACGATCGAGCAGCTCAAGTGGTGGAGCACGACCGAGGGCAAGCAGTACCGCGCCAAAATCAAGGAAGCGGTTACTCAGCGAAAGTAGTGACCGCGTATTCCTCTCCCGTATTCGCCGTCCGCGTAGGACTGGGAGAGGTTAGAGCTTGCCCTGAGCGGAGCGAAGGGTGAGAGCACCTGTGGCAGCAGCCAAAGTCGAGCGGCCTTACGGCCGCGACACCCTCACCTCGCCTCTCCCGCAAGCGGGAGAGGAATTTTTTGGGGTCGATCGGCCGTACCTGCTGCCGGCGACGTTTGCCTGGATCGTGCTCGGTGCGATCGCACTGCTGCTGGGCGTGATCGTGTACATGACGTTCGTGCCGCGGCTGCCGACAGAGCCGGGCTTCACCCTCCAGCACTGGCGCAACGTGGCCCGGCCTTTCGTGATCGAGCGTGTCCTGCCCAACACCGCCATCGTGGGACTGGGCAGCGTGACGGTAACGGTGCTGTTCGCCGCGCCGCTGTCCTGGCTGCTGAACCGGACAACCCTGCCAGGCCGCAATCTGTTCCTGACGCTTATGGGCATCGTGATTCTGGTGCCGGGCTTCATTCAGGCCATGGGCTGGCTGCTGCTGGTGAACGAGCGCATCGGGCTGTTCAATCGCCTGCTGGCAGGCCTGCTGCACGTGGAGCGCGTGCCCATCAATCTCAACAACCCGCTGGGGATGGCGTGGGTGATGGGACTGGCGGCCACACCCACGATGCTGTTCCTGCTGTCGGGCCCGATGCGCATGCTGGACCCAGCGCTGGAGGACGCAGCGTCGGTATCAGGCGCGAGCCGCTGGTGGACGTTCATTCGGGTGACTATGCCGCTGATGTGGCCGGCCCTGCTCGGTGGCGCGATTTATGTGCTGATGAGCGCCGTATCGTGGTTCGAGATTCCCGCCATGCTCGGCGCGTCAGGCGGACAGGCGCCGGTGCTGTCGACCGAGCTGTTCTACTCGGTGCAGCCGCTGACTGGCCAGTCGACCCTCGTCAGCTACGGCGCGGCCGGGGTGTATGGCGTGATTATCGCCATCCCGAGCCTGGTGGGCATGTACTTCTACTACCGTGTGCTGGCGCGAGGCCAGCGCTACGCCGTGGTGACCGGCAAAGGCTTCAAGCCGCGCGACGTGGACCTCGGCCGAGCGGGCAATTGCCTGGCCTTCGGCTTCATTGCCTTGTACCTCCTGCTGGCTGTGGTGCTGCCGGTGCTGGTGTTGCTGTGGCTGTCGCTGTTCTCATATGTCCAGGTGCCATCGCTGGAGGCGCTAGCCAAGGCCAGCCTGTCCAATTACCGTCCGCAGGCCTGGTTGGCGACGATTGGCGGGCCGGCCGCGCTGCGCAACACGGCGCTGCTGATGCTCTGCGCGCCTATCCTGGTGCTGTTCTTCGCGATGAATATCTCCTGGGTCGTCGTGCGCTCACAGCTTGCCATCCGGCGGTTGATGGATAACCTGGCCATGCTGCCGCACGCCGTGCCGGGCCTGGCCTTCGCCTTCGCGCTATTTATCGTGGCGCTGGTGGCCGACCGCTGGCTGCCGTGGCTGCCGCTGGCGGGCAGCCTGGGATTGATCGTCATCGCCAATACGCTCAACCATCTGCCCTACTCGACGCGCATCACCAACGCCGCCCTGCTGCAAGTCCATCAAGAGCTGGAGGAGCAGGCCCGGCTGTGCGGCGCCGGCCCGTTGGCGGCCGTGCGGCGCATCGTCGCGCCGCTGGCCAGGCCGTCGCTGGTCTTCGCCGGGCTGTGGACGGCGCTGCTCACATTCCGCGAGGTCAGCATGGCGCTCTTTCTGGCCGGACCACGCAATAGCGTGCTGTCGGTGGCAGTCTGGCGCAGCTGGCAGCAAGGCTCGCTGGGACCGGCAGCCGCGGCCGCGGTGGTCATGCTCTTGCTGATCGGTGGACTCGTGCTGCTGGCGCTGTTGGCCACCGGAGGACGCGCCCTGCAGCAGCGGCAGGGCAGCCCCATTGCCGCGGTGGCAGCGCGATGAAGCCGGTCACGATCGCGTATCGAGACCACGACCGCACGCCACTGCTGTACCTGCTCCGCGAGATGGCCGCTCAGCACGAGCAGCTGGAGCTCGAGATACGCCACGTGGCCGGCTCGGAGAACTACGAGCAGGGCTTCCTGCGAGGCGAACTGGACGTCATCTGCGAGCATCTGCGCTTCCTGTACCCGGCCCGCCGCGATGGGCATCCCGTGCGCTGTCTCGCGGCCTGCCAGAACTGGTCCAGCGAGCTGCTGCTGGCCTCGCGCGGCATCCAGCACCTGCGCGAGCTCGCGGGTAAATCCGTGGCCATCCGGGCCACGCCGTCGTCAAGGATTACGGGCACGTTATGGCTGCGGTACCTAGGCTTGGAAGGCGCCGTGCAGCAGCTGGTGGTGGAAGATCATGATGTCGGCCGCTGGCAACAGTGGCGCAAAGTCGCTGCCGGCCAGGCGGACGCCGTGATCTGCTCGCCGCTGTATGAGGACGCGGCGCTCGAGGCCGGCCTGCACCGGCTGGAGGCGCCGCCGCTGCCCGAGATCGGCTCGCTGTTCATCGCCGCGCTCGGCCCATTTGTGCGGAGCCACGAGGACGAGCTGCGGCGCCTTGTGCGCGCGCTGTATCGGGCGCTGCACGCGTTCCGCTGCCGGCCGGACTTGGCGCTGGCCAGCATGTCCGGTGAGCCGGCCCGCCTAATGGGCCTGGAGGACGAGGCTCAGCTTCGCCGGCAATACGAGCGGCTGCGGGACGGTTACGATTGCCGGCCTATTCCCCGGCCCGAGGCACTGGCCAACACCTTCGCCATTCTGAATGAGAGCTACGCGCCGCTGGACGGACTTAATCCGCTGACGTTGTGGGACCTGCACTTCGCCATCGAGTTGGAGGAGGAGCGTTTCATGGAGCATCTGGAAGAGGAGTAAGCATGGAAAATCTGATCGATCTGCGCACACGGGTGCGGGGCATGTATGCGGAGCTGGACAGTCCGCCGCAGACGCCCTACTTCCCGCCACCGCCCGAGCGTTTCCTGGAGCCAGAGCAGTTTGTGGACCTGCTGTCGGAGGCGGTGCTGGCCAACCACACCAAGATCAACCATCCGTTTTGCGTGAAGCTGGTGCGTGGCAACTGGACTCCGGAACAGCTGCAGGCATGGGTGAAGCAGGACTTTCACGCCAAGGTGCAGACCATTCGCAACGACGCCATGATCGTCGCCACCTCGCCCTCCCTGGAGGAGATGCAGAAGCAGGCCAGCGTAGTGGCCTCGGAGGCGGGTGCGGACAACTCCGGCTATCCCAGCCATCCCGAGCTGTGGCTGCGCTTTGGTGAGGGGCTGGGCCTGTCGCGCGAGGAGATCATGCGATCGCGGCCGTCACCGCTGATGCAGGTGGTGCTGGACGCCGAGCGTTACCGATCCATGAGCCAACGCATCGGCGGGCTACCCTCGAATATGCGCCTGGGTGAGCGCATCAACGCTGTCGTCTACCCCATCTGGGCCGACGCGCTGGAGCAGCATTACAGCGTACGCCGGGAGGCCCTGGCGTTCTTCACCGCCCATGGTGAGGCCGACGAAGACCACGGCGAGATCGGCCGCCAGATCGTCATCGCTCGGGCTACCGATTTCGAAACGCAGCGGGAGATCTGGCAGCACCACGAGGCCTCTCAGGCCAAGCAGTGGATCAACTACGACGTCTTCTACCAGGCGGCGTTGAAAGTGGCGGAGCTTGCGCCGGCTTAATTAGCGCCTTTGTCATGCCGAACAACGTGAGGCATCTGTCCCTGGGAGCGGATTCCTCCTACGCTCGGAATGACAAGGGGCTAATACAGCGGGGGAGGGACGTATGGCGCGACCTTGCCTGCGTCCACCTCGCGCACCCGGTCGGGCGAGAGCGGGCAGCCGAATGAGGAGTTACGCAGCAGGAAGTGCTGGCGAGCCAGCTCGCGCGCGTAGCGCAGCCCCTCCTCGAGCTCGGCCACGGTGGCCTCACGCGCCAGCCGATCGAACACGAAGCGGTTCTTGTGGTAGTGCTGCAGCTCCTGGCGGTAGATGACCTCGAATGCCGCCGCCAGCTGGCGTTCGACCGGACCGCCGTCGATCATGGAGCCGGCCGCGGCGAACGCTGCCCCGCCCCCCGGCGCAAAGCCGCCCACTGACTTGACGAACGGTCCGCCGTTCGCGTACGTGCGGCGGACCGCCTCGAGCTCCCGCTGTTCGGGCGTGGCTGTGAAGGACGTGGCGGGCCGCCGCTCGCCCAGAAGCAGCTCGTGCACGTCGGCCAGCAGTCGGTAGTGCTGGACCTCGTCGGCGAGCTCATAGCATTCGGCCTCAAACTCGGAGCGTTCGACGTCCGCATCGAGCCGCTCGTACATCTCCAGGATCTCGCGCGCCTTCCGCGGCACGACGTGGATCTCCTTGTAGAGCTGGAGCTCGAGCCAGGCAATCAGCTGCTCACGAGGCCGCGGCTCGCCAAAGAAGCTCTTGACGACCTCGAAATGTCCGCCCCAGTACTGCTGGAACGCGCTCTCGATCTGGCCCGCTACGTCCATCGCGCGAAGCCCATCGCGCAGCCTACACCAGTCGTGGTCCGGTACAGCGGCACGTAGTGGATGAGCTCAAATGGCCGTCCCGCGGCAGCGGCGGCCACGACGATCCAGTTCCGGATCTCAGACGTGCCTTCCACCAGTTCCTGGGGCGACATGGCGGCCATGTAGTTGAGGTCACCAGCTCGCAGCGCCGTCAGAAAGCCAGCATCCAGCTGCTCGACGATTTTCGTGTGGCTGAGGCCGCCCGAAGCCACCAGCACGACGCGGCGATCCTCAGGAAAGCGCCCAATTGCCTCCGCTAGAGCCTGCCCAAACTGGATGCAGCGCTTGGGCGAGGGCGCGGGTGGATGGTAGGTGTTGACCATCACTGGCACCACGGCGGGCCCATCGTCCGGCAGCAGGAAGTTCAGGGGCCGGGCAAAGGCGTGCCCCAGCCCGCCCTGGAAGCGTGTCTTGGTGCAGTACGCGGGATCGAAGCCAGTGTCCATCAACTGCTCGACCAGATGGCGCGCCAGCGGCGCGTCCACGCGATAACAGCGCCGGTTCTCATCGAATGACTGGCCGACGTACCTGAGGCTGGTGCTGGCCTCGACCTCTTCGCCCATGTAGATGGCAAAGGCGGGCATGCCGTCCTCGACGAAGTTCTCGCGCTGGTCGTCGCCGACGATCACGACGGTATCGGCGCCCTGATCAGCCAGGATCGTCCGGAGCTGGCCGATGGCTGCCATGCAGGCGTTCCACTGCTCCTGCTTCTGCTCCAAGGTGATCGACTGCAGCTCGGGGCGCTCCGGGAGCGGGTCCCAGCTGCGCGTGTTGAGCAGGTGCCACTGATCGGGCGGCAGCATGAGCTGCGGCGCATGAGACATAGCCAGGCAGCCAGCGATGTGGGCCATCTAGTAGTGCTCGCCTTCGGCCAGCGGCCGCACGGCAGCCTTGATCTCGGCGCGAGAGCGCACGCCGTTCTTGTACAACAGGAATGGCCAGGCGCGGTAGGGGTTCTCCAGCCGGGCATTGGAGCGGCCCCGGCCAGCTTCGGCCAGCGGCTTTGGCGTCATGAAGCTCAGCAGCAGCAGCTGATCTTGGCAAGCGCGCTCCAGCTGAATGGCAGACACGCAGGTGCCTTCGATGCTCGGTCCCCCAACCACCACGCCATGCCCGCGCAGGAACAGCGCCCAATGCTCGCCCAGGCAGGCCACCATGTCCTCGGCCTGTTCGGCGGTGTTGATGCCCTTGCTGTGGGGGTAGATCGGCACGCCGTCGGCGAACACGCGCGATTCCCGGTTGAACGGGATGAGCCCCTGCTCCAGCAGACCCACCAGGATGGCGTAGCGGGGATGGCAGTGCAGCACGCTGACGACGTCCGGCCGGTGGGCATACACGGCAGCGTGGATGATGCTCTCGGACGGGATCGGCCCTTCGCCGGCGATGCGCTTGCCCTCCGCCGAGACGGTGCAGATGTCGTCGGGATCGGCCAGCACGCCCGCATAACGCGGGTTGATCAGAAACGTGTCGGTGTCCGGCACGCGGCAGCTCAGGTGGCCGGAGCCAGTCAGCACGCCTTCGCCCGTGAGGACCTGCAGGCCATCGATGAGCCGGCGCTTGAGCTGCGGGAGATCGGCGCTCATCGCGCGAAGTACTCGTAGATGATGTCCTGCCGCGCCTCATGGTTATCCCAGCGGAAGCGGGCAGCATTCATGGCCTTGCGCTGCTGCTCTCGCGTGGTGCAGTAGCGCTTGAGGATGTCCTCACAGATGTCGCCGTGCGCGTCGTTGGCATCGCCGTGGACACGGTAGAACTCCAGGGCCTCGCGCGGCACGCCGTAGTACACCTCCAGCGCCTTCCCCTCGCCAGGCAACTCGACGTCATGGTACTCCTCCTTGGGCGTGTAGCGACGCCACATCTGGCCTTCCGTGGCGTACGTGGCGGCCAGGCCTTCGAGCCAGCTGTTGTTCCTGGCGAACTCGAAGACCGCGTCCACGGTGTACTTGTAGACGGGCAGCACGTCCCCGAAGCTCTGCATGACGTCGCGCGGGATGCCCAGGGCCTCGGCGACTTTCAGCCACATCTCGTAGTGCGGCCCGAGCGATCCACCAGCCAGGTCCTGCCCCTCCTCGTCGATGTACTTGCGCATGAGCGTGCGCCGCGCCTCGGAAATGGGGCAGTTGGCGATGATCTGCGCGTCCTTGCGGTTGATGTTGGCCAGGAAGTAGTAGCGGTTCTTGACGTAGGCGATCAGCGCCTCATGCGACAGTTTGCCCTCGCCGATGGCCAGCCGCAGCGGATGCGGCTGCTTGATGCGGCCCTCCCGGACCCAGCGCCGCCTTTCCAGCCAGATGCTGGCAATGAACTCTTCCGCCGGCAGGCCGGGCTGCTCGGCCTCCGCCTCGGCCGCGGGAGCGGTAACTACAGCCGCGCGCATTTCAGGCCGTTCGGCCGCGGCGTCCGGACCTCGAGCTGTGTCCAGGAGTCGCCGCCATCATGGCTGGCCAGCAGATGGCCATCGTGCAGGGCGGCGTAGACGTTGGACGGCTGGATGGGATCGATGGCGATGCCAATAGCCATCCGCTGCGACCGATCCGGCACGTCCGTGGCCACTTCCTGCCACGTCTCGCCGCCATCGGTAGTGCGCACGATCGCGCCCTCAGCGCCGGTGGGGCGCCGCCAAGCGTTGGGCGTCCCGTTGGCCAGGCCAGCGAAGGCCACATGCGGGTTCTTGGGATCGATCTCCAGCGGCACGGAGTACTCCTGGGCGAAGCTGGCCCCGGTGGGCTGCCAGCTCTCGCCGCCATCTTCGCTGCGATACAGCGCCTTGCCGGGCGCGGTGCCCAGCCGGTAGTCATGCCCGCCCGTGGCGATGAGTATGTTCCGTGGGTCGCGCGGGTTGAGGCGGACGGTATGGACGTCGGCATCGAGCTGCTTATTCAATAGCTTCCAGGTCGCGCCCCCGTCCGTCGTCTTGAGCATAAAGCCCACCTGCAGGGCGACGTACATCACCTTGGGATTGGACGGATCGACGGCGATGTCGCGCACGTGCGGCTCCACGACTGCTACGGGATAGGTGATGGTGCCGATAAAGGGCTCATTCCACACGGAATCGAGACATTCCCAACTGGCACCCGCGTCGTGGCTGACGAACACGTCGATCGGCTCGGCGCCGGCGTAGAGCGTCCGCTCATCGTTGGGATCTAGCGTCACGCAGCGCACCTTACCAGGGCCGCGCCTGCCGTAGGACGGCTTCTTCCAGCTCTTGCCAGCGTCGTCACTGCGCCAGACGCCATCGCCTCTGGTGGCGGCGAAGACAACGCTGGGATGCGAAGGTTGCACAGCCACGCCACACACTTCCCAGCTGGCGAGTGCAGGACGCTCGGCCTCCCAGGAGCCGTTGCCATTGATTGTCACGACGCCTTCGTCGGTGCCCACATACAACACTGTTGGCATGGTTATCCCTCCTGCTGATGCGCGCTTTTGTGGCGGCATTGTACAGTGTTGAAGCCATGCTGAGCCATGAAGACAATGAGCTGCTGACCCGGGTTGGCCCGGCCACGCCCATGGGCAACCTGCTGCGGCGCTACTGGATGCCCGCGCTGCTGTCCGAGGACCTGCCCGGGCCCGACTGCCCGCCCAAACGGGTGAAGCTGCTGGACGAGGAACTGGTCGCCTTCCGCGATACCGACGGCCGGCTCGGCCTGCTGGATGAGTACTGTCCCCACCGACTGACGTCGCTGTTCCTGGCCCGCAACGAGGAGTGTGGCCTGCGCTGCGTGTACCACGGCTGGAAGTTCGACGTCGAAGGCAACTGCGTGGATATGCCCAACGAGCCGGCAGAAAGCCGTTTCAAGGAAAAGGTCCGCACCCAGAGCTACCCCACGGAGGAGTACGGCGGGATCATCTGGGCCTACATGGGGCCGCCAGAAAAGAAACCGGAGCTGCCCGGCCATGAATTTCTGCGGGCGCCGGCCACGCACCGCTTCGTTTCCAAGACGCTGGAATTCGCCAATTATGCGCAGGCGGTGGAGGGCGGTATCGACACCGCCCACTCATCCTTCCTGCACAACAACAACCTGACCCAGAAGGGTTTGCGCCAGCTCGACACCGCGCCGCGGCTCGAAGTCGAGCCTACCGACTATGGCTTCCGCTACGCAGGCATCCGCAACGCCGCCGAGCGCGGCAATTACACCCGCATCTACCAGTTCGTGATGCCCTTCCACCAGTTCCGGTCGGCCCGCGTCGAGGGCGTGGACCCCCAGCACCGCTATGAGATGCCGACCATGAGAGGCCACATGTGGGCGCCGCGCGACGACCACAGCACGACGGTCTTCAACTGGATCTTCGCCGTGGACGAGGACAAGCCGCTCACGCCCGAGTTCATCGAGCGTCAGGAAGGCTCAGCCGGCCGCGGCCCTGACGGCGAATCCGAAATCCGGCAGCGCACGCGAGAGAACGATTGGCTGATCGACCGCGAGGTGCAGCGCAGCAAGACCTTCACCGGGATTCAAGGCGTCAACACCCAGGACCTGGCGGTGCAGGAATCGATGGGCTACATCGCGCCGCGCTGGCGCGAGCACCTGGGCAGCACCGACAAGGCGGTGATCACCTTCCGGCGGATGATGCTGCAAGCCGCCCGTGATTTGGAGAAGGGCATCGACCCGCCGGGCGTCGATCCCGACACCTACTGGGATGTGCGCGCGGTCGACCTGCTCTTCCCCGAGGGCGTGGACTGGCGCGAGGGCGCGCGCGATCTGCTGCTGGCGCGCTGGTGAACCCTCACCTCAACCCTCTTCCAGAGGGAGAGGGAGCTTTGCGGGAGCTCCGCAAGAAGGTCGCGCTGTCCTGCCGCATCCTGGCCATGCAGGGCCTGGTGAAGGAGACGACCGGCCACGTCAGCGCGCGCATCGACGAGCGCCACCTGCTGGTGCGCGGCCGCGGTTCCAACGAGACGGCGCTGCTGTTCACCACCGAAGAGGACGTGCTGCGCGCCGATATCGACGGCAATCTCGTAGGCGAGGCGGCGCACGTCGGCCTGCCCAACGAGTTCCCAATACACGGTGAGATGTACCGCGCGCGGCCGGAGGTCGGCTGCGTGGTCCACGCGCATCCGCCTGGCATCCTGATGTGCGGCCTCAACGACCTGGAGCTGAAGCCCATCTTCGGCGCCTACGATCCCTCCGCCATGAAGCTGGCCATCGAAGGCGTGCCGGTCTACCCGCGGGCCATCACGCTGACCTCACCGCGGCTGGCCCAGGACATGATCGAGCTGATGGCCGGCAAGGACGTGTGCCTGATGTACGGCCACGGCATCACCGCGGTTGGCCTCACGGTCGAGGAGGCCACGGTTAAAGCCATCAAGCTGGAGGCGCTGGCGCGGGTCACCTGGCACGCCACACGCCGAGGGCCGGTGCGCAGCCTGACCGCCGAAGACCTCGACTACTACGCGACGCGGGGCCCATCCGGCCGAGCGTCATACGAGCCAGTGTGGCGCTATTACGTGCAGCTGCTCGAACACCAGGGAATCCTGCCTGAGGAGCTCGTCCCGCATGTATAACGGCTACAAGGTCATCGACGTCCACGGCCACATGTCCACGCCGCCGCAGTTCCGGGCGTATGCCTACAACCTGATCGCGCTGCGCTCGCCTGGCGAGGGTTCGATCGATATCTCCGACGAGCAGCTCGAAGGCGCGATGAAGCGTCACCTGGGCATGATGGACGAGCGGAACATCGACGTGCAGCTGCTCTCGGCTCGGCCGGTGGCCATGATGCACTGGGAAGCGGCCTTCCTCGTGGACAAGTGGACACGCGTGACCAACGACGTGATCGCTCGCGAGTGCAAGATGCACCCGGACCGCTACGTCGGCATCGCCCAGCTGCCACAGAGCTCCCGCATCGATACCAGCAACTGCGTGCGCGAGCTGGACCGCTGCGTCAGCGAACTGGGCTTCGTGGGCGCCATCGTCAATCCCGATCCCGGGGCGGATCGGCAGACGCCGGGCATGAACACTGAGTACTGGTTCCCGCTCTACAAGAAAGCGCAGGAGCTGAAGGCGCCGCTCATCATCCATCCATCGATCAGCCGCGACCCGCGCGTGGAGGTCATCCCCCACAGCTACCAGTACAACAACCTGACCGAGGAAACGCTGGCCACGCTGCTGTTCGAGCACACCGACGTGTTCGACAGGTTTCCGGACTTGCGGATCGTCGTCTGCCATTGCGGCGGCGCGCTGCGGCGGCTAGTCGAACATGGCACCGCCATCGCCCCGCGCGACGGCTCAGGAAAGTGGTCCACGGTGGTGGCTCAGGAAACGGGGCAGCAGGCCGGCGGCTCTTCGGTAGGCGTGTCGGCCAACCGCTCCCACGCCGAGCACACGCGCGACGTCAGCAAGAACCTGCTCTTCGACGGCTGCTCCTACGATCCAGTGTTCCTGGAGGCGGCCATCAAGCAGCGGGGCCCGGATCGCATCCTGTTCGGCACCGAGGTGCCCGGCACCGGCAGCGGCATCATGAACCCTTACACCAGTAAACCGTCGGACGACCTGGTCAGCACCATCGACGGCATCGACTGCCTCAGCGCCGAGGATAAGCGCAAGATCTTCCACGACAACGCCAAGCGAGTGTTCCCGCTGCTGCGCGTCTAGGGCTGGACGACCACCGTGCCGAAGAACTGGTAGGTCACGAACGTGCAGCTGCAGTTGACCTGGTTTTGCTGGTAGATCGCCTCGGTCGACGAGTGGTACGGGTAGTTGCCCGCGGTCGTAAAGGTGTAGCTGTAGCTCTGCTGCGGCGCCAGCCCGCCTGAGTCGAAGAAGGCGCCACCAACGCTCGGCAGCTGATATGGCAGCCACCACGGCGCCGGCTTATCGGGCGTCGGGTTCTGATTGATGACCACCGAATGCGTGTTGTTGCCGGTGTTCAACCAGGAGACGGGCTGGCCCGTCTTAACCGTGATGGTATTGGGCGAGAACCCCGCGTTATCGTCGATGGCAACGGTGGCGCTGGCGCCGGGGACAAACACTGGAATGGGTGTCGGGCCAGGCTGCTGGCTACTCGCTGAAGCTACCGGCGCGGCGCCCACGAGCACCGTGTAGTAGCCGCAGCTGAAACCGCCGGGGTTGCTCTTGCTGAAGCAGTCCGGCGCGGAGAAATAGACGTACGTGCCGGGCGTCGGGAAGGTCCTCGAGCTCGCCTGGCCGGGCCCAAGGCCGCCGCTGTCAAACGGCGGCAGGCTGGTGTTGCTGTCCGGCGTGCTGGTGGCGGTGTGGACGTTAGCGCCGCGGTTGGCCCAGGTGACGGTGCCATTCAGGCCGATGCTCACGCTGGCCGGCGAGAAGCCGCTGTCGGTGACGGTGACGCTCGCAGTGGCCACGGGCCCGGCCGGAACTGCCGCCGGAGCCGCCGCGGGCGCGGCGCTGGTGGACGGCGCCGAGGGCGAGCCCACCGTCACCACGAAGCTGACCGTGCAGGGAAAGCCGGGAGTGCTGTTGTTGTACAGACAATCCGTGCCGGACGTGTAGTAGTAGGTGCCGGGCACGGTGAGGACCAGCGTGGCGCTCTCGCCGCTGCCAATGCCGGCCGTGCTGAACGCCGAGGGCGCGCCCACGGTCACCGCGTTGTGCGTGATGCTGCCCTGATTCTTCCAGGTGATGCTGCCGCCGACGGGGATGCTGACCGCCGCCGGGCTGAAGCCGGTGTCAGTCATGATGACGGTGGCGTTCTGGAGCGCATCCGCCGCGGCCGCGGCAGGGGCAATGAGGGCCGCCAGGACAAGCGCCAGGACGGCCGCCTTTCGTAGCTTGATCATGGCGCTAAACATAAACGAGACTGCCGCGCCGCTACGAGACTAAGACCTTTGTGTCAGCTAGTCGGCGCCCTGTCTGAGCGGGCCCCCGATCACGCCGGTGCAGCGATCGGGCAAATAGCCCTTCATCTGGCACTCGGCGCCATGCCGCCGCACCTCAGACTCGAACAGCTGGTGGACCGATGGATCCTCGTCCTCGTACTCGATCTGCCAGCCGCCCTCTTTTACGCTTACGTCCGAGCCATCCTCGCCGCGGCGAGTGTTGCGGGCCTGGCGGTGCTTGAGGCCGCTGTAGCGCAGGGCCAAATATCGCGCCGGCGCGGCGCCGGTGTTGAAGTGCTCGTGGAACCAGTCCTCAGGGGGCACGATCACGGCGCCGGGCTTCCAATCGCACTTGACGTGCTCGTCGAAACTGTTCTCCCACAGCGTGGAGTAGCCGTCGCCATCGAGGATGACCACGTGCGCCCCAGGGCCGTGCCGGTGCGCCTTCTTGTACATGCCCACTTGGAACTGGGAGATGTGCGCGCCCATGCTGTTGTCGGCCAGCTCCAGCATGACGTTGCTGCCGCCGCCACCGCGCTGGGCCCAGGTGTGCAGCTCCATGCTGTGCACGTCCGGCACGAAGTTCGTCGTCCACACGTGGCGCCAGCGCTTCTTGAAGAGCTTGCCCTCGCCGCTGAAGTAGCCATCGCTGCCGGCGAACCGATCCGAGAACTTGAATGGGTTGTTGAACACGAAATCGTCGTTGTGGAACATCCGCAGGACGGTCGGCGCGTTGGTGACGGAAACGTAACGCGCCGGCTCCGAACCGCTGCCATTGAAGTGCTGGTACATGGCGTTGATGGGCACGGCGAACAGGCTGCCGCGGCCCCACTCGAAGGTCTGCTTCTGGCCATCGTCGTACCACACCGTGGTGGCGCCCCGGCCCGTGAGCACGTAGGTCATCTCCTCGTACAGGTGACGCTCGGGCGCGGATTTGCCCCCGGGCGCAATCTCGATGACGTGTGCGTCGTTTACGCCACCGGTGCCCTCCAGGTTGACGAAGGCGCCCTTGCCGCCCTTGCGCTCCCAGGCGCCAAGCTCCAGCTCCTTCAGATCCTCGATGTAGAAGCCGGTGATCAGTGGCGCGCCCTCACGTCGCTGCCAGTCTTCATAGTGGTCGAGCTGCTCCCAGTCAGGAAGCGGCTGCGCTTGGGTCGCCTCACGAATCTCGGTCGCCATGACATACCTCCGGTCGGGACTTCTGGGGGATTGTACCCCCTCAGGACTGCTTGAGCTTATCCAGGAAGCCGCTGGCTTTGATCTCTTGCAGCAGCGACAGGTCGACCAGGTCCTCCGGCTTGAGCTTGGCCACCTCAGGAATCGTGCCGGCGGCGATCTTGATGCTCTGTGCCAGGTCATCCATGGGCACGCTTAGGTCGTCGTCGGTGATCTTCATGATGGCCTCCAGACCGTGCTGCAGGACGGCCGTGTCCTCGATCTTGATGAACGGCACGGTGTACTTCACGGCTTCGGCCGGGTTCTTCTTCATGAGATGGATGGCTTCCATGTTGGCCATCAGCACCCGCTTCAGCAAATCGCGATGGCCGGCGACATACGTGCGCTTGACCGTGATCGGGATCTGGACCGCCTTCACCCCGGAGGCCGCCTGGTCGTACAGCACCGTCCCGCCTTGCGCCTGAAGGATCGAAGCGAATGGCTCGCTGAAGATGCCGGCGGCGATCTGGCCGGATTGAAGCGCAGCCACCATGGTTGGCGGATCGGGTCCGGTTGCGATAACGTTCGCGTCCTTATTCGGCGTCAGGCCGTTGTCCTGGAGCACCTGCCGCAGGACCAAGTCGGTGGTCGAGCCAACGGTGGTCATAGCGGCTGTCTTGCCCCGCAAGTCCTGGATCGTCTTGATGCCTTTGCTACCCACGATCGTGAACAATCCTCCCTGGATTGAGGCGGCCAGGATTACCAGGTCGCCACCCTGGGCGTCGAGCGTCACCAGGTTGGCCGCCGAGCCATAGCCGACGTCGAGGTCCTTGCCCGCCAGCAGCGTTTGGTTCAGTGTGGCCGGTGCGATGTACGTCAGCGAGACGTCCAGGCCGTACTTGTCGTAGATGCCGGCGCCCTTGGCCACCCACGGCATCGACGCCGCCGAAGTGAACGTCAAAAACGCCGAGCGCACGGTGTCCTTCTGGCCCGCCGCGCTGGCGCTCGCCTGGACCGCGGGCTTGGCCGAGGCCGCGCCGCTGGCCTTGGCCGCCGCGCTCGCCGCGTTCCCCGGCGCGCTCGCTGGCGCCGAGCTCGCCGCTGGCGCGGCCGCGCCGCCGCACCCGGCAAGCGCTATCGCAACAACGAAAGACAGACGTCGGACAACTCGCATCATGGCAGCCCAGCGTAGGCGACGCGCGGGCACAATGTCAAAGACGGCTCTCGTGTGTCACGCTCCCGTGTTATCGCCCTGGTGCTTGATCTTCCCGCCGGTTAGCTGGCCAAAGCGCAGTGGATGGCTGCCAGCTGGTCCGGGACCAGGCGATAATAACGCTGCGGAGGCGAGGAATATACTGGCGCCACTTTGATCATCTGGCTCGCTGTCCTTCTCGCGCTGCTGCTGGGCGCTTGCGGCGGCGCGGCATCGCCAGCGCCAAGCAGCCCGGCGGCCGGTGCGAAGCCGGCTTCGGGACTGACCAAAGTGGTTGCC
>DATGVV010000780.1:0-8144 GCA_035299885.1 Chloroflexota bacterium
ACCGCCGGCCTGGGCATGTCCAACATCGCCCGAGAAGACGTTCGCCGCGGCATCATCCGCGCCTACAACAAGATGGCGGCGGAGATCTACGCGCCGCATAAGGCGGTGTTCGCTCCGGCTGCTATCGTGCCGACCCACACACCCACAGAGGCGATCGATGAGGCGGAATACGCCGTCAGAGAGCTGGGCTACAAAGTCATCATGATTCGCGCAGCGCTGCCGCGGCCCATACCGGCCTACGGCGACGAATCCTTTGGCACCACGTTCGAGGACGCTTCCAGACGGATGCCGTATTTCATCGACACCCTTGGGCTCGACAACGACTACGACTACGATCCCTTCTGGCAGAAGTGCCTCGAGCTCGGCGTCGCGGTGACGTCACATGGCGGTGCGCACGAGTGGCCGGACCGCAAATCGGTCAATAACTTCGTCTACAACCACACCGGCCATTTCGCCCAGGCCAATCACGCCGCCACCAAGGGCATGTTTCTGGGCGGCGTGACGCGCCGCTTCCCCGAGCTGAACGTCGGCTTCCTGGAGGGTGGCGTCGGCTACGCAGTGAACCTGCTGCTGGACCTCGTCGGCCACTGGGAGAAGCTCAACCTCGACGCCATGTATAAGAACCTGTGGCCTGGACAGCTCGACGCTCCCCGGCTGCGCGAATACATCCTGCAGTACGGCGACAAGCGGATGAAGCACAAGATCGACGACATGATGGCCGCCGTGAATACCACCGGTAAGGCCGACGAGGCCGTGGATGATTTTGAGCTGGCCGGCGTACACAGCGCCTCGGAGCTGATTTCACTGTTCACCCGCAACTTCTATTTCGGCTGCGAGGCCGACGACCCTGTCACGGCCTGGGCGTTCGACCCGCGCATGGGAGCACGCCTGAACGCTATCTTCAGCTCGGACATCTCACATTTCGACGTGCCGGATATCACCGAAGTCGTGCCCGAGGCGTATGAAATGGTGGAGCATGGACTCATCAGCGACAGCGACTTCCGGGACTTCACCTTCACCAACGCCGTTCGCTTGCATGGTCTCGCGAACCCGGACTTCTTCACCGGCACGTCCATAGAACGCGAGGCCAAAGAAGTCCTGGCCCGCGGCCGCGCCGAGGCGGCCGTGGTTTAACCGGCTAGCGGAAGGCGGGCATCACCTCCTCGGCAAAGCGGCGGAGCTGCTGCTTCCACTCAGCCGCGGGCATGCCCTCCGTCCAATGCAGCACGATATGGTCGAGGCCTGGAAATTCGGCTTCGAGTTCCTTGATTCGACCGATGACCGCGTCTGGCGGTCCGAATAGCCAGGCCTTCTGGCGGACGCCCTCCTCGATGGTGGGCGCGCCCGTGGGAGCGCCGGGCGTGCCCCACGGCCGGCCCTGGGGGTCGGTGTAGCGCACAAACCCGAACGGCGCGAACCACTTGAAGCGCTCGTCGTGGTAGGGGCGGAGCCGCTCCACGGCTTCCTCTGCGCTGCCGGCCATCGACAGACCAGCGCTCCAGCACAGATCTTCGCCCAGCGCCAGCTGGCGTCCCGCCTTTGCCGCCTCGCTCTGGTATTCCTCGAACACCTGGCGGGTGATCTGTTCGCCCGTAATGGCGACCATGCCCTTGATGCCATGCTGGACCATAAACGGGATGGACTTGCGGCTGACGATGGGCTGCCAGATTTCGACCGGCCGGTTCACCGGCCGGGGAACGAGCGTCACGTCATGAAGCCGGTAACCGCGATAGTCGACGTCCGCGGGGATGGTGTAGAAGTCGCCGCGGTGGTTCCAAGCTTCTTCGTTGAAGGCCTTGAACAGGACCTCCATCTGTTCGCGGTACAGCGCCGCGTTGGCCTCGGCGTCCAGCAGCGGGCCGCCAAGCGTTTCGACCTCGCGCGTGTGGTAGCCACGGCCGACGCCGAACACGATCCGCCCCTTGGTGAGGTAGTCGGCCATGGCATAGTCCTCTGCCAGGCGAATGGGGTGCCACATAGGGGTGATGTTGAAGGCGCAGCCGAACTTGAGCCGCCGCGTCTGGGTGGCAAGATAGGTACCCATCAAGATCAGGTTGGGGATGCACTCGTAGCCTTCGCGCTGGAAGTGATGCTCCGCCAGCCACAGGATGTCGTAGCCCAAATCGTCCATCTCGCGAGCCACGTCCTCGGCCATGGCCATGGCCTGGACCAGCCGCTCGTTCGCGTAGCAGCGCTCGTCCGCGGGTGTTCCATCCAGGCCCACGTTGTCGAGCTCGATGTGGCCGACGTACAGGACGGAGAAGTGCTTGATCACGGCATTTTCGCCTCCTCGTACAGATAGCAGGCTGCGGACCGGCCTCCGTCCACGGTGCGAAGTTCTGGTTCATCTTCCCGGCAACGCCCCATGACAGACGGGCAGCGGGGGTGGAAGCGGCAGCCCGTCGGCAGACTGAGCGCGCTGGGCACCTCCCCCGTTACGGGCACATGATCGTCTTTGTTGCCGTTCGGCAGCGCGGGCAAAGCGGCAGCGAAAAGCGCCTGTGTGTACGGATGAAGCGGTTTCTCGCACATCTGGCGGCTGTCCCCCTCCTCGACGATCCTCCCCAAGTACATCACAGCGATGCGATGGCTGATGTGGGTAACCGTGGCCAGATCGTGCCCGATGAACAGGTAGCTTACACCGAGCCGCTGCTGCAGGTCCTCGAGCAGGACCATGATCTGGGCTCGGATAGAGACATCGAGCGCGGACACCGGTTCGTCGAGCACAATGAGCTTGGCCGAGGTGGCGATGGCCCGCGCAATGGCGATGCGCTGGCGCTGACCTCCGCTGAACTCGTGTGGAAAGAAGCCGGCCTGCAGCGGCTTCAGCCCGACGAGTTCGAGCGCCTCCGCCACGCGCGCGCGGATTTGCTGCCGTGAGAGGCCACCCAGCACCTCGAGCGGCTCGGCGATAATCTCACGCACCCGCATGCGAGGGCTGAGCGAGCTGTAGGGATCCTGAAAAACGCACTGCACCGCCTGCCGATAGGCCAGCAGGTCTTTGCCACGCAGCTCGAGCACGTCCCGGCCATTGAACAGGATCGCGCCCGCGGTGGGCCGCTCGAGCAGCAGGATCAGCCTGGTGACGGTGGTCTTACCGCAGCCCGATTCACCTACAAGTCCAAGCGTCTCGCCCGACCCGATGGCGAAGTCGACGCCGTCTACCGCCTTGACCCATTCTTGCGTTCGCCAGGGCATGGCAAGGCCACCAGCGGGAAAGTATTTCTTGAGCCCCCTGACCTCTAGCATGCTCGTGCGGCCGTCCCATCGAGCAGCCAGCATTTCGCGTGGTGGTCGGGCGCCGCGGCGATGTCCGGGGGATCCTCGCTCCTGCAGCGCTCGAACGCCTGCGAGCAGCGGGGGTGGAATGGGCAGCCGCCTGGAAGGGCGCCAAGGTCCGCCGGCTGCCCGGGAATGGCGTAGAGCGGATCGCGGCTGCCGACCTTGGGGATTGATCCGATCAGCGCCTGCGTGTAGGGATGGCGCGGCGCAAGGAATATGTCGCGTACTGGCCCCTGTTCGACGATACGGCCCGCGTACATCACCGCCACCCGATCGCACATTTTCGCCACGATTCCCAGGTTATGGGTGACGAACAGCAGGGCCACGCCCGTCCGCCGCTGCACGTCCTTGAGCATGTCCAGATACTGCGCCTGAATGGTCACGTCCAGGTTGGTGGTCGGTTCGTCAGCGATGATCAGCTGGGGTCCCGCGGACAGCGCGATCGCGCCCACCACCCTCTGCCGCATCCCTCCGCTCATCTGATGTGGGTGCTCGTCCATTCGAACTTCTGGGGATGGGATGCGGACCGACTGCAAGAGCTGCAGGACGTGGTCCCTGAGCCTACGGCCGCGCTTCCCGCGGTGAAAGAACGCGGGCTCACCCACCTGGTCGTAGATGCGCAACAGGGGGTTGAGCGAGGCCATCGGGTCCTGCAGGATCATGGCCACACGCGCGCCCCGAACCTTTGTCATGTCTGCGTCAGAAACGTTCAGCAGGTTGGCGCCTTCGAGCTCCACGCTTCCGCCGACGATGTGCGCCCCACGGGGGAGCAGCCGCAGGATAGACAGACAGGTCGTGGTCTTCCCTGAGCCTGATTCGCCGACCAGTCCGAGGCTCTCGGCACGATTGAGACTGAAGCTCACCCCGTCCACCGCCCGCACCACCCGCTGCCCTCCGAAGGCGACGTAGTTGGTACAGAGATCGACGACGCGGAGTAGGAGCTCGGGCACCTACAAGTTTCGCTGCTGAGGATCGAGACGTACCCGCAGCCAATCGCCGAAGATGTTGCTGGCCAGCACGACGACCGATATGCAGACGCCGGGGAACACGGCCAGCCACCATTGCCCGGCCATCAGCGTCGAGCGCGCTTCCGCGAGCATCAGGCCCCAGGCGGGCGTAGGTGGCGGCACGCCCACCCCAAGGAAGCTCAACGAAGCTTCGGTGACGATCACGACGCCAACGGTCAGGCTGGCAAGGACCGTCCAGGTGTTCAACACGTTGGGCACGATGTGGCGCAGGATGATCTTGGTAGTGCTCACGCCAGCCACCTGTGCCAGGCGTACGAAGTCACGCTCCCGCAGGCTCAGCACTTCGTTGCGGATCACCCGTGCATAGCGGGTCCAGTACAGGAACCCAAAGACGATTATGATGTTGCCCACGCCGGGGCCAAGCAGGGCCGCCAGGAAGATGGCGAACATCAGGAATGGCATGGCCAGCCAGGCGTCGGTGAGGCGCATGATCGCCTGGTCGACCCAACCTCCTAGGTAGCCGGCTAGCAGGCCCAGCACCAAGCCGATCCCGCCGGCCACAGCAGTGCCGGTAAGGCCAACGATCAACGAAACCCGTGCTCCGAAGATCAGCCGGCTCAGGACGTCCCGCCCCTGAAAGTCGGTGCCCAGCAAGGTGGCCGTGCTGCCGTGCTCCATCCAGAAGGGCGGACGGAAAATGCCGGCCCCGCTCACCGGGACCGTTGGGTCGTACGGGGCCAGCAACGGGGCAAATACCGCCACGACGACAAGAAGGCCAAGGACAGCGGTGGGCACGATAGGGATGTCGGGCAGCCGTCGCGACCTGCGCTCTGGCAGGATCGCGGCTACCGCGGCCGGTAACGCAGTAGGCTCTTCGAGCGATCGTCCGAGAGCAGCGATGCTAGGTGTACCTCACTCTGGGATCGACCATGGCATGCAGCACGTCGACCAGCAGGTTGACGAGGACGATCATCGCTCCGGCCACCACCACGATCCCCTGTACGACCGGAAAATCGCGGAAGCTGATGCCTTCATAGAGCAGCCGGCCAATTCCGGGCCAGGCGAAGATGGTTTCGATGATCACGGCCACGTTCACCATGACCACGAAGTTCACGCCGGCTAGCGTCAGTACCGGTACGAGGGCGTTCTTGAAGGCGTGCTTCACAATCACGACCGTCTCCGGCAGCCCCTTGAGCCGGGCCAGCTTCACGTAGTCACTGTCCAGCACCTCCAGCATGCTCGAGCGCGTCAGCCGCAGCATCGAGGCGGCGAAGTACCAGCCCAAGGCGATGGCCGGCATGATCACGTGCCGCCACGTCCCCTGACCTGCAGAGGGCAGCCATCGCAGCCATACGGCGAACACGATGATCATCACCAGGCCGATGAAGAAGTTGGGGATGGCCAGCCCCAGCATCGCGATGATCTTGCACAGGGTGTCGGTCCAGCTGTCCACCCTGACCGCTGTGATGATGCCCAGCGGAATGCCGATGATCAGCGAGATCAGCAGGCCAGCGGCCGCCAATTCCAGTGAGTTGGGCAGCCGCTGGACGTACAGGTCGCGCACTGGCACTCGGTACTGGAACGAGACGCCGAAGTCTCCTCGGAGCATGTTGCTGATGAAGCTCAGGTACTGCTCGGGCCAGGGGCGGTCGAGGCCCCACAGCTGTCGCGCCCGAGCGATGTCATCTGCCGTGCCGCCCGGGCCCACCAGCAGCACCGCGGGATCGCCCGTCGTCCGGATCACCACGAAGATGGTGATGCTGAGCAGGAACAGGCTGATCAAGCTGTAGCCCAGGTGCTTGACGATGTAGGCGCGCGTGGGGGTGCCCCTTAGTCTTTCAGCTGGACGTCCTCATAGGGGCCCAGATAGACATACTGTGGAATGGACCCTTCCACATCCTCGACTTTGTTGGCGATCCGCGGGCCCACCGCGTGGATAAAGGCCTGCCGCAGGATGGGAATGATGATGTAGTTGTCCAGGATGTAGCTCTGGACGTCGTTCAGCAGCTTGGAGCGCTCCTCGAGATTGGTTGATGCGTCGTACTGCTTTACCTTGTTATCGATGTCCGGCAAACAGACACCGGAGAAGAATCCGGCGCAGGTCGTGTTCTCCCGAACCCGGATTGCGGCGTCGCCAGGCTGGCCCGAAAGCTGCATAACTAGCCCCTTGAGCCGATCGGGACCGGAGGCGAGCTTGTCATAGTAGGCGCCCCGCTCCATGGTGTTGACCTTGGTGCGGATACCGATGGTGGCGAGCTGGCTCGCGATTCGCTCGGCCATCGAGAAGTAGGGCGGCAGCGGCGTGATTTGCGATATCTCGAAACCGTTGGGCACGCCAGCTTCGGCCAGCAACTGCTTGGCTTTGGTCGGGTCATGGGCGGGCGTGGGCCGCGAGATTGCTCCCGGATAGTCCTCCGGGATCCAGTTACCTTCAGCCGGGGCCAGGCCGCCCATCTCTGCGTCATTGATCGCCTTGCGATCAATAGCCAGGCTGATCGCTTGGCGCACGCGCACATCCTTGAGGGGACTATCGGGCTTGTCGAATGCCATGGGCTCCAGCCAGATGGGCCCCGACTTAATGGCCACCATCCTCAGCTTGGAGTCGCGCTTCACGGTCTCGATGAGCGGTCCCTCAATGAGGTTGACGACGTCGGCTTCTCCTGACTGGATCATGGCCACACGCGTGGCCCCCTCTGCCACCCCCTTCATCACGATCGTCTTGATGCTGGGGACCTTGCGCCAGTACTCGGTGTTGGCTTCAAACTCGACCTCCGTGCCGGCCTTCTGCTGCACGAACTTATACGGCCCAGCACCGATCGGCTTTTGCTTGAAACCATTGGGGCCGACCTTCTCGTAGTACGCCTTCGGCACAATCCAGCCGGCGCCGCTGGCAGGAGTGCCATACAGGGTCATGAAGTCGATGAAGGGCTCCTTGAAGACAAAGCGCACGGTCGACTTGTCGACAATCTCAACCTTGTCGGTCTTGTCGTGCAGGATCTTGGCGTTGGCGCCGCGATATTTCTCAAACGTGAACTGCACGTCCTCCGGTGTCACCGGCGAGCCATCGTGGAACTTGATGCCGGGTCGGAGTTTGAAGGTGGCGCTCTTGTAATCCTTAGCCACCTCGTACGATTCAGCCAAGCTGGGCGACTGGGGTTTACCGGGCAGGTGCTTGACCAGCGCGTCATGCAGAGCGTAGGCGAAGTTATAGGGCGTGATCTGCGCCGGGTTCTCCTGGGGATCGAGCCAGGCGGGCGTGATCGTCGTGTGCCAGACGTATGTCAGCTTGCCTTTCGGCGCTCCAGCCACGCTCGCAGCGGAGCTGGGCGAAGCCGGGGAAGCCGCGGCCGCCGCCGAGCCAAGCGTTTGGGGAACAGTCAGTGCAGTACTGCTGGAGGGGCTGGCCGAAGGAGCCGCACTGCCCCCACCGCAAGCTGCCAGCAGTCCGAGGGCCGCGCCACCGGCCGCCAGCTGTACTAGGAACGCTCTCCGGCTAAGCGGAAGCCGGCCGGCCGTGTCCGAGGTGTCCAGATCCATCTCCGTTCCTCCTTAGGGCCACCAGTCTACTGCCCGTCCGCTTAGGGGTCAACGCTACCATCTGGCCAGGCAGCCGGATGCGTGCCCAGCGGGACGGGTGGACGGGCCCAATACACCGGCGTCTCTGACAGCTGGACGGCCGGAGCAAGGTGCATCAGACGTCCCCAGGCGGTGTCTTCCTCGACGGTCAGGTCGCTCGGATCGCCCGGACCAGCAGCCTGCCCCAGGTCGCAGGTGGGACCGAGACTGGCAAACCACATGCCGGTTCGGGCCAGCGAGGCCCGCACATGATAGGTGCCACCCTCCTGCGCCCGGCGGCGAAGCGCCACCAGTGTCCCAAGGGCCGCCAGATAGCCG
>DATGVV010000781.1:0-6815 GCA_035299885.1 Chloroflexota bacterium
GGTGCTATTCCCCGATGCCAGCAAGGACGACAAAGGCCGCCTGCGCGTGGCCGCCGCCATCGGTGTGGTGGGCGACTATATGGAGCGCGCCCAGGAGCTGCACCAGGCCGGCGCCGACGCGTTAGTCATCGACATCGCACACGGCCACTCGGAAAACTGCATCCGCGCCCTCGAGAGCATCCGGGCCAAGCTCGGCGCTGAGGTCGAGATCGTAGCCGGCAACGTGGCTACGGCGGAGGGTGTGCGCGACCTCGTGGAGGCGGGCGCCGACGCCGTGAAAGTCGGCGTTGGACCGGGCTCCATTTGCATCACGCGCATCGTGGCCGGTGTGGGCGTGCCGCAGTTGAGTGCTGTGCTGGAATGCGCGCGCGAAGGCGACCGGCTCGGCATCCCGATCCTCGCCGATGGCGGCATCCAGGCCAGCGGCGATGTCACCAAGGCGCTCGCCGCGGGCGCCTCCACAGTCATGATCGGCAACCTCCTGGCAGGCACTCGCGAGAGCCCGGGCGTAACCATCACGCGCAACGGCCGTAAGTTCAAGATCTGCCGCGGCATGGCCTCCCTCGAAGCCGCTGTCCAGCGGCAGCACCGCGAGAGCATGGGCCAGGGCCTGGGCGAGGACCTGGACAGCGTGGTGCCGGAGGGGGTGGAGGCCATGGTCCCATTCCGGGGCGAGGTGTCCGAAGTGGTGACGCAGTTGGTCGGCGGCCTGCGCTCCGGCATGAGCTACTGCGACGCCGCGACGATTCCCGAGCTGCGCGAAAAGGCGCAATTCGTGCGCATGACTGAGGCTGGCCGGCGGGAGAGTACCTTCCACGGCGTGGAGCTGGTCTAACCTGGGGGCATCGATGACGCGCTGCCCCAGCTGCGGCGAGCAGCTCGCGAATGACGCCGCGGTCTTCTGCGATCAGTGCGGCGTTCGCTTGAGTCCCGGTGGGCTGCTCATGCTCGGCAGCTCGCTCGGAACCTCAGCACCCTCTCCTGCCGCAGCGGGAGAGGGCGAGGGAGAGGGTGACTTGAGAGAGCTTTCCAAGAGCGCCGAGCCCTCATTGATCGAGCCTCAGCGTTTTGTGGCGTTTGCCAGCCGGCGAGCGCTGCACGCCCGGCGGTAAGACGCACGGCTGCGGCGCAGCGCGGCGGCTGCAGGAGATGAGCTCACCACCAGCGGTCGAGCCCGCCCAGCTGCCTTGCCCCGGCTGCGGCTATCCTAACCGCTGGACCGCCCGGTTCTGCGGCGCCTGCGGCCTTGCTCTCTCTCAGGTGCCCTCGCCCGTCGCAACGGGAGAGGGCGAGAGTGAGGGTACCCCCAGCGCGGACCGCCATGAGTCCGGCCCGCTGGCGCTGCCCACGACCACAACGCCCTTCCTAGCCCTCGCCATCAGCATCGGGCTGGCGCTCCTGGCCCAGACCGCGCTACTGCGCACGCGCGCCGCCCTCCCCGCCGTCCCAATGTTCGTGCTGGCCTGCGCCATCGGCGGCTGGGTAGCGCTTCGAATGCTGCCCGCGGCGCCGCGGGCAGCATTCGAAGCCTTCCGGAAGCCGAGCGTGGGTCGCGCCTGGAAGCTGGGGCTCGGGCTGGCCGTCGTCGTCAACGCCGCAGGTCTGGCGCTGTTTGGTCGCGGCGCAGCGCTCACGCTGGCCTGGCTGCTGTTTGCGGCCAGCGTCATTCTGGTAGGCGCCGCGTTCTGGCTGCTCGATGGCCGGCCTGGCCTGCACGTGGACTGGCGCGATGAGGGGCCGTGGCTCGTGGCCCTGGCCACCATTCTGGCCGCCGCCGCCGCCCTGCGCCTGTGGTCGCTTGGCAGCGTGCCTTTCGGCGTGTGGTTCGACGAGGCCTACAGCGGCCTGCAGGTCGAGCGCATCATCGCCGACCCGTCGTTCCGGCCGGTATACGTCGGCGGCCTGGCGCAGGAGCCGTCGCTGTTGTGGTACCTGATGCTGCCGGCCTTGAAGCTGTTTGGCCCCAGCCAGCTGGCGCTGAGGCTTCCAACCGCCATCGGCGGGGCCCTCGGCGTCCCCGCCATCTACCTGCTGGGCCGCGAGCTGTTCGGCCGCAAGACGGGACTGATCGCGGCCGGCCTGCTGGCCACCCTCGTCTGGCACCTTACCTTCAGCCGGCTGGCCTTCAATAGCGAGCTGTCGGTGACGCTGGACGCGCTGGGCTTGTTCTTCCTCGTCCGGGCACTCAAGAAGGGCAGCTGGACGGCGGCCGCGCTGGCTGGGATCAGCCTCGGCTTGGGGCTGCACCTGTACTACACCTCTCGCCTCATGATCCTGGTGGCTGGCCTGGCGGTGCTGGCATTCTGGCTGCCGAGCGCACGCGCTGGCTGGCAGGCGGTCTGGCGTACGCTGTTGGCCGCCGCCGTGGCCGGAGTGATCACCGCCAGCCCCATTGCCGAGTTCGCGATCCAGCACCCGGCTGAGTTCAACAGCCGCCTTCAGCAGGCCAGCATCTTCGGCGATGTGCACGACCAGCATAGCTACGCGCCGGTCGTCCAGAACCTGAAATCGCACGCGCTGATGTTCAACCTGGCCGGCGATCGCAATGCCCGCCATAACCTGCCGGGACAGCCCGAGCTGAACTTCCTGCTGGGCGGCCTATTCGTGCTGGGGCTGGGCATCAGCCTGGCCCGAGCTCGCCGGCCAGAGTACCTGATGCTGCCGGCGTGGGGCGCCCTGATGCTCATTGGCGGCGTGTTCTCCGTCTCGTTCGAAGCGCCTCAATCGCTGCGCACCATCGATGAAATCAACGTGGTGGTGCTGCTGTGTGCTCTCCCGCTGGCGCTGCTGTGGCAAGCCTGTGAAAAGCTGCCCTCGGTCGCACCTGTCTCACAGCCAAAGGAAATTCCGCTGCCGCGGCCGCTGCAGCGCGCCTGGGACTGGGCGCAAGTTCACGCTGTCGCCGCGCTGCTGCCGGTTTGGCTGGTCGCCGCGCTGTGGCTGACCGATCCGTTGTACCGCCACCTCACCACCGCGGTGCCCGCCGGCTTCGACTCGGCGCAGTTCCTGTGGAACCTGTGGTGGGTCAAGTACTCGATTGTGAACCTGCACCAGTCGCCCTTCCACAGTCACTACCTCTTTGCGCCGCAGGAGCTGAACCTCGCCTTCCACACGCTCACCTCGCTGCTGGGGCTGCTCAGCATCCCTGTGCAGCTGACGCTGGGGCTGTTTGCCGCGTTCAATTTCGTGCTCCTGGGTTCGCTGCTGGCCACCTCGGTGGCTGCCTTCCTGCTCATCAGGCAGGAGACTGGCAGCGCCGCCGGAGCCCTGGTTGGCAGCCTCATCTTCACCTACGCGCCCTACAAAATGGCGCACCTCAGCGCCGGGCATCTGACGGTGGTGACCACCTGGGCCGTGCCGCTGTTCGTGCTGTTCCTGCTGCGCTGGCTGCGTGGTGGGAACCGCCGTGACGCGCTGATCGCCGGCGTGTTTCTGGGCTGCGCGGGTCTGATCGATCTGAACCAATTGGTCCTCACCTTCTGTCTGGGCGCCGTAGTGGTGCTCGGCTTCACGCTCACAAGGCTGCGCGGGTGGACCGCAAGCGGCCGGTTGAGTGACCGCTTGCGTCTGCAGCTGATCGGGGTCGGAATGCTCGGTGCTCCCGCCTTGATCCTGCTGTCCCCTGTGCTCGCCGCGCTGCTGGATGGTCTCCGCGCCGGCTGGGCAACGACCACGCCCATCGCCGCGCCAACCGCCTGGTCGCCCGATCTGCTGGGCTATGTCGTGCCGCTGCCGCTGCACCCCTGGTGGCGATCGTTTGGTTTGGGCGTGGCCCAGCGGTTCCACTTCGATGACCCCGCTCGGCTGGTGTTCATCGGTTATGCGGCGCTGCTCTTATCCGCGATCGGAGCCGCCGCCAGAGGCTCCAACGCCCGGAAATGGGGGCTGGTCGCGCTTGGCTTTTGGCTGCTGTCGCTGGGGCCGCTGCTGCACGTGGGCGGCGTGGCCTTCAACTTCCCCATGCCGTTCGTGGCCTTTCATGCCCTGCCCCTGATTGGCGGGATCGCCAACCCCGGCTATTTCTCGCTGCTGTTCATGCTGGCCGTGGCCATAGTCGCCGCTCATGGTGCCAGCTGGCTGGCGGCCGTCCTCAAGCGAGGCGCATTAGTGCCCGCCATCTTGGCCGTCATCGTGGGCATCGAGTCGCTCATCACGCCACTGCCGATGTTTCAGCCGAGCGTGGATCCCGTGTACCAGCGCATCGGCGCGGAGGCAGGTGCGCAGTCCATCCTGGTGCTGCCGGTTGGCTGGGTGACGGAATTGGGCGGTGAAGGCGACTTCGACATCGCGGAGATGTACTTCGCCACCGTTGCCCACAAGCCGATCGTGGGCGGCGACGTCAGCCGCGTACCTCGGCGCTACTTCGATTACTACCGCCAGCAGCCCGCACTCGGTCCGCTGCTGTTCCCGGATCGAGCCGCGGCTCCCGAGAGTCAGCAGCGCGAGCTGGTCAGCCAAGCCCTCCGGCAACTGGACGTGGACTACATCGTGCTCCGCCACTGGCCGCGTTACAACCAGCAGCTCACCTACATTCGCCAGACGCTCGGCTACGACAGCTTTTTCGAGGATGCGGAAGTGTCCGCCTTCAGAGTGCCGCGGTGAGCCGCCTGCCCTTTGGCCCGGCGCTCGGCGCGGCGCTGGCCGGCCTCATGGTCGTCATCTCCGGCGTGGTCGATGTCGACCGCTACTTCAAGAAGCAGATGCGGGACGCCAGCGTCTTCGCCGAGCACTCCGCGGCCGCGACCTACGTTGGGCGGGTGGCGGCCCAGCTGCCGAGCGGCACCCGGCTGATCGTGGACGAGCGCTTGGTAGGAGAGCCGACTATTCGTTTTCTCGCGCCTGGAATGTCCACGGCAGAGGGTTACAGGACGGCGCTCCTGCCGCTTACGCGGGACGTCGCCACCGTGCTTTTCCTGGGCGGCGAGCAGCAAACCGACGCGGCGTACGTTCAGCGGCTGTATCCGACGGCAGAGATTGAAGCCTTCTCGCCGCCGCATGGTGGCACGGTGCTCGTGCGATCGATCCGCCTTACGCCGGATCAAATCCGCGGCATCCAGGGCTTGAACGCCGATTTGACCGGGGCACTCGCTGCGCCCGAGTACGGCGACTATGGCTTTCAGATCGAGGCGCCAGCCAGTTCGGAGCTGCTGCTCGACGGCAATTCCGTTGCCCAGGGCGACAAGCCGGTGCAGGTGAGCCTCGCGCGCGGCATGCACCAGCTGCAGCTCAAAACCAGCGATCCCGCTGTGCCGCCGCGCCTGCTTTGGCGGCCGCCCGCGGCGCCGAGCTTCGCGCCGGTTCCCAGGGACAACTTGTTCGCCGCGCCAGCCCTCCAAAACGGGCTCCTGGGCCGCTACTACGCCAACGGCTCGTGGGCCACGCCGGTATCGGTGGAGCAGATCGATCCGTTCGTGTCCGTGTATTACCAGGTGCCTCCGCTGCCGCTGCCGTTCAGCGTCGAGTGGTCGGGGCAGATCGCGGCCCCGGTCAGCGGCAGCTATCGGTTCAACAGCACGTCGATCGATTCCTCAGAAGTGCTGATTGATGGCGGCCCGGTGCCTCCCGAAACGCCGCTCTCGCTGCCGGCTGGCCTGCACGAGCTGCGCATCCGTTACCAGGCTCATTCCGGGCACAACCATATCGAGCTGCGCTGGCAGCCGCCTGGTCGCGATTGGGAGATCGTGCCCTCGGCGTTCCTGTTCCCCAGCAAGAGCCTCGTCGCCGCGCAACCCCTCCCGCCGCTGCCGGCACAGACCACGGGAGGCGTTCCAGCCAGCGGCGCGGCTGCTCAGCCGCAGCGGCTTGTCACTACGATCTGGGACGCTGATTTGGGCTCCGACAGTGCTCCCGCGGGAGTGGCGCTGGACCCCGAAGGCAACGTGTACGTCGCCGATGCTGGCCGGCATGGCCTGGCGAAGCTGGATCCTGCCGGACACCCGGTGTGGTTCGCCGGGGCGCCTCCCAATACGGCTGGTTTCCAGCAGTTAGCGGCGACCGCCGTAGCTGCCGACGGCACCGTGCTGGTCCTTGACGGCGAGTCCGGAGTGATCTCCAAAATGTCATCGAGCGGCCAGTACCTGGGCGCCCTGCCCGCTGGGGTGGCTCTGTACCATCCACGCGGCCTGACGGTTGCTCCGGATGGGGACGTCTACATCGTCGACACCGGCGGCAGTCGAGTAGTGCACCTCAGCGCTGATGGCCGGCTGGCCGGTACCTTCGGCATGCGGGGACGCGGCAAGGGTGGCTTGGACCAACCCACCGGCGTGACGGTAACCGCTGAAGGCGAGGTGCTGGTCGTTGACCCCGTGGCTCGGAAGATCGTGCGCTTCGCTTCCTCCGGCGGGGTGGGAGCCGAATGGCCCTTCGCCGCCGGCCCGACTGTCTTCGGCCCGCAGATCGCCCTTGGCCGCGATGGCCTGGCGTGGGTGACTGACACCGCCGCCGGATGGGTGCAGGCATTCAGCCCCGATGGCCAGCCTAGTGGCAGCTATGCCCCGGAGGCTGGATTGAGCGAGCCGAGCGGCATCGCGCTGAGTGGCGACTCCATCGTGGTGGCCGAAACCGGCGCTCGGCGGGTGCGCAAGCTCGGCTTGCCTGCATGAGCGCCCCACCGCGGCAGCCGGAGCTGTCCATCGTGCTGCCCACGCTGAACGAAGCCGAGAACCTGAAGGAGCTGCTGCCAGAGCTCGGCGCCATCTTGCAGGCGATGGGCATCGGCGGCGAGGTGCTCGTCGTCGACGGCGGGTCGCAAGACGGGACTCAGGCTGTTGCCGATGCCCTGGGCGCGCGAGTCGTGCCGACCGAGCCAGGCTATG
>DATGVV010000782.1:0-1702 GCA_035299885.1 Chloroflexota bacterium
TGGAGCCAAACTGGTCCGCGCCCCACGGGTTGCCCCAAGGCCGCACCCCTTCCATGATCAGCTTGGTCCACTCGAAACCCTGCATTCCGACGAATGTGGCGCCAAGTGCCGCGGTCACCAGCATCAACACCGCGCTTTTGACGCGATCGTGGCGGTAGCCGAAATTGACGGCCATCGCCATCGTCCCGCTACTGCTGATCAAGATGAAGGTCATGATGGCGATCAGGATGAGGGGGATGCTCGTACCGCCGATCGTCAGAGCGAAGACTTCACTCGGATTGGGCCAGGGTACGGTCGTCGACGACCGCACCGTCATGTAGGACAGCAGGAAGCAGCTGAAGATGAAGGTATCGCTCAGGAGGAAGATCCACATCATGGCCTTCCCCCAGGAGACGTTCTTGAACGCCCGCTGGTCGGAGGACAAGTCGGCGGCAATGCCTCGCAAGCCTGGAGGCCGCGTGGGGACTATGCCCGTATCTGCCAACGTTGCGTCTGCCATTTGTTTTCAGCCCTCCTCAGATCAGCAAGTCGCGACAGATGGCGGCGAAATCGCCCACCCATGGCGTCAGTAGAGTGAATAGAACAAACCAGAGCACGAGCAGGAAGTGCCAGTAGACGGCGCACAGCTGCACGCTCAAGCGCACCTGGCGGAGCTCCAAGCCTCGCCGCACTTTGTCAGCCGTCAGCGCCAAGGCTGCCAGGCCGCCCAGCAAATGCAGCCCGTGCAGCCCGGTGAACACATAAAAGAACGCATTGGCTGGATTCGCCGCCAAGAAGTAGCCTGCGGCGTTGAGCTGTCGCCACGCAAAGAGCTGCCCGACCAGGAACGTAACGGCGAAGAGCCCTCCCGCAATCAGGCCCTCTCCGACGCCTTCCATCCGTCCCCTGCGCGCCGCGACGTATGCGTACTGCAGCGCGACACTGCTCAAGATCAGCACACCCGTATTGAACCACAGCACGGTCGGCGTGGGCATTTCCGCCCAGTCTGCCACCTGCATTCGCATGACGTAGGCGCTGATGAAGAGCACGAACAGCGAGCTGACGACGGCAAGAAACACGCCCAGTCCGATCAGCGCTGCAGGCAAAGGCGATGCGCCGCCTGTATCAGGCACCTCGCCGATCGCGCCGACCTCCAACCAAGGCTTGGCCGTCAACCTCTGCTGCGACAGCCACCATGCGACGATGATGGCGATCGGAACCAGGAAGAATAGGATCGTGACGCTCACGGTCCAGCTGTCCCCTAAGCGGCTCGCGGGGCTGCCGGCTGGTTTTGCGGGATGAAATCCTCCTTGGCGCCTGGCACGCTGTAATCGTAAGCCCAGCGATAGACCACGGGTAACTCCTTGCCCCAATTGCCATGCCCCGGCGGAGTTTCGGGTGTCTGCCACTCGAGCGTAGTGGCCCTCCAGGGATTGCTGCCGGCCGGCTTGCCCCTGTAGAGGCTCCAGATCATGTTGAACAGGAACACCATCTGGGCGAAGCCCACGATCAATGCCGCCGCGGTGATGAAGATGTTCAGCGTGTGGGCCGATGGCGGAACGAAAGCCATGTCGCCCATCTCGAAATATCGGCGCGGCACACCCAGCAGGCCCAGATAGTGCATGGGGAAGTAAATCAAATAGGCCCCGAGGAACGTGACCCAGAAGTGAAACTGGCCGAGCCCCTCGTTCAGCATTCGCCCGGTGACCTTCGGGTACCAGTG
>DATGVV010000783.1:0-8164 GCA_035299885.1 Chloroflexota bacterium
CGCTTATGATCGGTCTATGGATCGGGTCCTCAGCTCATCTGCGCTGATCGCGGTCGAGGAGCTGGCCTCGGCGGCGCCGGACGAGTCGATCCGGATCATCGATACGCGCTGGAGGCTGGGCTCGCCGGCGGCAGGGCAGCAGATGTTCGAGGCGGGCCATATCCCAGGCGCTGTCCACCTGGACATGGACCGCGATCTGGCGGCGCCTCCCGGCGAAGGCGGGCGCCATCCGCTGCCGGCAGCCAACGACTTCGCCGAGAGCATGTCGCGCGCCGGTGTAGACGCCAGCACCACGGTTGTCGCCTACGACGATGGCGATGGCTTAGGCGCCGCGCGGCTGTGGTGGCTGCTGCGGCATTACGGGCACGAGCACGTCGTGGTGCTGGATGGCGGCTTCACTGCCTGGACGGCGGCCGGCATGCCGATCGAAGAAGGATCCGGCCAGCGACCACCTCGGCGTCAGTTCGACGCTCACCCACGCACAGACGACGTGATGGACGCCGAGGCGCTGCGAGCAGCGCTCGCCCGAGGCGACATCCATCTGCTGGATGCTCGCACTCCGGAACGCTGGCGCGGCGAGGTGGAGCCCGTGGACCGCGTGCCGGGGCGCATCCCGGGCTCGATCAATGCGCCGGCCGCGGACAACGTGCGGAACTTCCGCTTCCGTGCAGCAGCTCAGCTGCGCAGCTACTACGAGCGCCTGGGCATCCTCGACGGGCGGCTCATCGTGGCTTCCTGTGGGTCGGGCGTCAGCGCTTGTGTGGACCTGCTGGCGCTGGATTTGGCCGGCGTGCAGGGCGCGAAGCTCTTCCCCGGCTCGTATTCAGAGTGGCTCGCGAAAGGCTTACCAGTCCAAAAAAGCTAGCCCTTCCAGGTTTTGGCTTGTTCGCGGACCTTGGTTTCATCGAAGTTGTTGATGTCTGTGCTGAGATCGTTAGTGAACAGGTCGGTGACCGGCACCTTGACCTTGATGAGCCCCTGCTGCTGCATGAAATCCTCGAAGTTGGCGTAGTCCGACTCCTCGTTCCAGCCCCATTTCCTGGTGGCGCGGTTGTCGATGCGCCACACGTGGAAGCGGCTCTTGACCACGGCCACGGCTTCCTCGAGCGCTTGGGTATCAGGCTTGTTGGCTGGCTTGGTGTCCGGATGCTGCTTCCACATGATCTTGGCGGCGGCCTCCGGGTTCTCCAGGGCGAAGGCCGTACCCTGAGCCAGCGCCCGGCCAAAACCGGCGAAGGCCTTGCCCTTTGACGCGGCGTCGGCGTCGCGCACCAGCAAGCCATTGCTGGGGTACTTGGCGATAGCGCTGTTGTCCAGCATCTGGAACTTGATGCCAAAACCCTCCAGCTCGGCGTAGAACGCGTCCCACAACGACAGGGCGTCCACCCGCTTCTGCTGGATGGCGGTGGCCGCCTGGACGCCTTCGCCGATGGCCACGAAGGTGGCGTCCTTGTCCGGATCGAGCCCAGCCGTCTTCAATAGGGCTTTGCCGGCGACCACCGCGCCGCTGCCCAGGTTGTTGACACCAATGATCTTGCCCTTGAGATCCGGGAGCTTGTTGATTGGGCTGCCCTGGGTGACCGCCAGGCCGTAGATGTTCTCGCGATAGGCGGTGTAAAAGTAGCGCGCCTTCATGCCGGTGTCCGGCTGCCGGCCGATGATGATCGGCTCCGGGCTGGGCGCGCCGATGTCGCCCTGGCCGGCGGCGATCTGCTTGGTGACGTCGGTGCTGCCGCAGCAGGTGATCAGGTCCGGATCCACGCCGCCGTCCTTGTAGTAGCCCATCTCCTGGGCGACGGCGAAGGGGGCGTAGCCCTGGTACCACGATTGGGAGCCCAGCAGCACCTTCAGCTTGGTGAGCTGGCCGGCAGCCGCGGCCGAAATGGCCGCCGAAGGCTTGGCCGCTGCCGCCGGGGCCGGCGCTGCGCTGCTGGCCGGCGCGGCGCCCCCGCCGCAGCCCGCCAGGATGAGTCCCAGACCGATGAGCCAGCTAAATCGCCGCATTTGGATGACCTCCTCCTTAGAGTCCGATGACTTGCTCTTCCTCGACCGGCTGCCAAAAGACGACCAGCCGGTACGTGAGCCGTACCAGCAAGTGGAAACCGAGGCCCAACAGCGCCAGCAGCACCAGCGCCGCGAACATGCCCGATACGTCCAGCCGGAAATTCATGGCCGTGATGAGGTAGCCCAGGCCTGCCTGCGCGCCCACGAACTCGCCCACGACGGCGCCGATGACGCTGAACACCGCCGCCAGGTCCAGGCCGGCAAACACGAACGGCAAGGCGTTGGGGAAGCGCAGCATGCGGAAGATCTGCCATTCGCTGGCGGAGAAGGCACGCATCATCTCCACCCGCTCGCGATCCACCGCATGCAATCCGGCGATGACGTTGACCAGCAGCGGGAAGAAGGAAACCAGCGCCGCGATCAGGACCTTGGACGTCAGGCCAAAGCCCAGCCACACCACGAACAGCGGGGCGATGGCTACTTTGGGCAGCGTCTGGAAGGCGACGATGTAGGGATAGATCGTGCGCTCGACCAGCCGGTACTGGGCCACCAGCGCGCCAATCACCATGCCGGCGGCGCTGCCAATGGCAAATCCCGCGGCCGATTCCTGAAATGTCACCAGCAGGCCAGCCAGTAGGGTGCCGTTCTGGACGCCCTGGATGAGTGCGCCGAGCACGCCGCTCGGCTTAGGTAGGACGAAGACGGGGATCGCGATCAGGTCCGGCAGCTTCTCCCAGACTGCGATCGTGACTACCAGCAGCAGCGGCGCCAGCACGCGCTCGGGATGGCGCTGCAGCGCTGCCGGCGTCCACCAGGCGCCGAGCGCGGGAGAGCCGCTCTCGAGCTCCAGGCTGGCCTGCTGAGCCATCAGCCAAGGTCTCCTACTACGCCGAAGTGCGCCCGGATGCGCTTGGTAAGCGTTCCGAACTCGGGTGTGGCCATCATATCCAGCTGGCGCGGGCGCGGCAGCGCAACGGGCACGATCTCCAGGATGCGGCCAGGCCGCGACGAGAAGACGATTACCCGATCCGCCAGGAACACCGCCTCCGGGATGCTGTGGGTCACGAACAGGACGGTCTTGCGGCGAGCGCGCCACAGCTCCAGCAACTCAATGTTCATGCGCTCGCGAGTCATGGCGTCCAGGGCGCCAAACGGCTCGTCCATCAGCAGGATGGCCGGGTCGTGGACCAGTGCCCGGCCAATGCCCACGCGCTGTTGCATGCCACCTGAGAGCTCATGCGGGTATTTGTCGGCGAACTCTCCCAGCCCGACCTGTTCGATCAGGGTGCGTGCGCGCTCCTCATAGGTCGACCGCGGCAGGCCCTGGATGTCGATTGGCAGCATGATGTTGCGCAGCACGTTGCGCCACGGCAGCAGCACCGGCTGCTGGAACACCATGCCGATGTCGTGCCGCGGGCCATCGATCATCGAGCCGCGCAGGATCATGCGGCCGGAGGTCTTGGGTAGGATGCCGGCCAGAAGCTTCAGCAGCGTGCTCTTGCCGCTGCCGCTGGGGCCGACGATAGTGATGAACTCGCCATCGGCCACGCTGAAGCTGATGTCCCGCAGCGCTTGGACCGCGCCAGTGCGGCTGGGGTAGACCTTGGTCAGGCCTTCGACCCGAATGAGATCGGCGCCAACAACTGCAGCCATGGTTGGCGCAGCATTCTACACGACCGGTATGTCATTCTGACTGTCATGAAGGAGGGCCTCCCTCCGGGTGGCAACCTAGTTGCCATCCAACAAACCCAAAAAGGAGGCCCTCAACAATATGGTGCACGCAGGACTGGATCTCAGTCGAAAGCGGCTGGACGTCCAGCTGATGAATGACGCTGGTAAACGGCTGGGCTATCTGGCAGTGCCGCCCGATGCCGACGGCCTGCGTCTGTTGGCGCGGCAGGTCCAGGAGCGGTATGGAGAGCCGGTACGGGCAGCCCTGGAGTCGATGACTGGAGCTCGGTTTGTACACGACCAACTCGAGTTGGCCGGCTGGCAGGTCGCCATCGCCGATGCCCAGAAGGTCAAGGGCGTGGCCCCGCTGGCGTGCAAGACCGATCGGGTCGACGCCGGCGTCCTGGCTGAGCTGTCGCGTCGTGACCTGGTGCCAGCCATCTGGCTGCCTGAGCCAGCCGTGCGCGCCGCACGCGAGCGGGCGCGCTGGCGGCTGCATCTGGTCCGCCATCGGACGGCCCTGAAGAACCGCATCCACCAGACGCTGATTGCTTTCGGGTATCAGCGCCGGGTCTCGGACCTGTTTGGGAGACAAGGCCGCCAGCTGCTCCAGCGTCTGGAGCTTCCCGAGCCCTGGCTGAACACCGTGCTGGCCAGCGTGAGCCTTATCGACGAGCTGGAGCAGCGGATTGCTGCCTTCGAGCGCGAGCTGCGGACGCTGGGCGCTGACCATCCCTATGTGTCCCTGCTGGTAACGGTGCCAGGCATTGCCTGGATATTGGGCTACACCATTGCGGCCGAGATCGGCGACATCAGCCGCTTTGCCTCGCCTGCCAAGCTGTGTGGCTACAGCGGACTGTGCCCGACCGTTCGTCAATCTGGGCAACGCGACCGTCGTGGTGCGCTGGCCAAGAACGGCCCCAAGTATTTGCGTTGGGCGCTCATTGAGGCCGCGCATACCGCGGCCCGGAATCCCCTGTACGCTCGGCGCTACCAAGCCACCAAGCGGCGGCTCGGACCACAGCGCGGCAGCAAGGTAGCCGCGGTCGCGCTGGCCCGCACGTTGGCCGAGGCCATCTGGCACATGCTGACCCGAAATCAACCCTTTGCTCCGGCAGGCGCCGCCTGCGCGTTGGCTGCCTGACAGCCCTGATTCTGAGATGCGCCGCCGGATGCTCCTATCCAACCGAGTCTCCCCAGTGAGGGAGCCATAGAGAGATGAGCATCGCTCCACTACCGGGTCCGCCAGGAACGGCCTTGCACAACCGGTCACCTACTCTTGACAAAAGGCCCTTCTTCATAGAGAGCGCAGCGAAGAACCTGCTGGGTAGCCGCTCCGGCGAAAGGTCCTTCGGCCAGCGGCCTCAGGATGACATCTTGCTAGATGTCTACGAGGGTGCAGGCCTCGGCCAGCAGGGACAGCGCCTTGATGTCGATGTCCACGAAGACGCGGTAGAAGACGGCGACCAGGGCTACGAAGAACAGGACGGCGCCCATCAGCAGGCCCATGTCCAGCATGCGGCCGATCTCGCCCACGAACAGGCCGAAGATGGCCAGCAGCACGGCCGGGGCAGTGAACTCCCACTGGCGCGTGCCGCGTTTGTGATTGGCCCATTTCTCCAGCGCCAGGGTGGCGCCAGGCACGCGCGCTTCGAGGTCTTCGAGGTAGGTGATGGCCAGCTCGAGCCGGCCTTCCTCGTCACGGCGGTTGTTCAGGATGAACTTCATCTCATCCAACGCTTCGAGGGCCGAAACCGCGCGGCGCACCGCCATACGCGAGATGGGCCGCAGATAGCGCTGCTCGCGAACGCGCGACGGCGCCGGTGGTGGCGCGGACGCCTGCTCCGGTGGGGTCTGATCGAACTCGGTCGCCGTGACTGCCATACAGCCTCCGCTATGTTAACAGCAGCATGCTTGACTTTTCCCTGAGGCGCCGCGAAAGTACCTCACAGGAGTGGTCTAATCAGCCTGGCTAACGGCCTGTCTCTGTTCAGGCTCGGCGTTTCGCCCCTGCTGCTGTTATTCCTGGTGCCCAGCACGCTGGCTCGAGCCTGTGTGCTTGCCCTCTTTATCCTCGGCGAGATCAGCGACTTTCTTGACGGCCTCGCCGCTCGCCGCCGCAACGAGGTGTCCGATCTCGGCAAGCTCATCGATCCCATGGCGGACGCCATCTTTCACCTGACGCTGTTCCTGATCTTCCTGGACCTGAAGCTGGTGCCGGGCTGGATGGTCATCGTGCTGGTGTGGCGCGAGGTGGCCGTGTCGTCGCTGCGGCTCATCGCCTCGACCGACCAGCGCGTCGTCATCGCCGCGGCCAAGCCGGGCAAGATCAAGGCCAACGTGCAGGCGCTGGTGACGTTCCTGGTGATGGCGTCGTACCTGCTCGGCCTACCGGCCACGTACGACATCGGCGTGTGGGGCACGCTGGCGGCGGTGTTGGCCTCGCTGTACTCGGGCGCCTTCTACTTCGTGGGCTATCGGGGCACGCTGGCGGCTGTGTTCAAGCGCAGCCGGCCGTCGTATTTGCGGCAGAAGGATAAGACGCATGTCATTCTGAGCGAAAGCGAAGAATCTCCCGGGCCCGCGGGCAAGGTTCTTCGGCCTACGGCCTCAGAATGACACTAAAAAGCCAGCGCGAGCGGTGGCGCAAAACCACCGTCGCCGAATCGGCCAAGCGGCTGCCGCCGCGCAGCGAGCGCTTCGAGACCATGAGCGGCCTGCCTCTTGACGATGTCTACGTGCCCGATGGCCAGCCCGAGCTGGGCGAGCCCGGCGAGTTTCCTTATACCCGGGGCATCCATCCGACCATGTACCGCGGCAGGCTGTGGACCATGCGCCAGTACGCCGGCTTCGGCAGCGCGCAGCAGACCAACCAGCGCTTCAAGTACCTGCTGCGGCATGGCCAGACCGGGCTCAGCGTGGCCTTCGATCTGCCGACGCAGTCCGGCCACGATTCGGACTCGCCCTTCGCCGAGGGCGAGGTGGGCAAGGTAGGCGTGGCGATCGACTCTCTTGAGGACATGGAGACGCTGCTGGCGGACATCCCACTCGACCAGGCCACCACCTCCATGACGATCAATGCGCCAGCTTCGGTACTGCTGGCGATGTACATCGGGGTGGCCGAGAAGCAGGGCGTCCGCCAGCACCAGATCGGCGGCACCATCCAGAACGACGTCCTCAAGGAGTACATCGCCCGCGGCCTGTATATCTACCCGCCGGGGCCGACCATGCGCATCACCACCGACGTGTTCGCCTACTGCGCCAAGCACGTGCCGCGCTGGAACACCATCAGCATCTCCGGCTATCACATCCGTGAGGCTGGCTCGACGGCCGTCCAGGAGGTGGCGTTCACGCTGGCCAACGCCATCGCCTACGTGCAAGCCGCCCTCAACGCCGGCCTGGTCGTAGACGATTTCGCGCCGCGGCTGGCCTTCTTCTGGAACGCCCAGATGGACTTCCTGGAGGAGATCGCCAAATACCGCGCGGCGCGGCGGATGTGGGCCAGGATCATGAAGGAGCGCTTCGGCGCCAAGAAGCCGGCATCGCTGATGATGCGCTTCCACACGCAGACGGCCGGCGCCAGCCTAACTGCCCAGCAGCCACTGAATAACGTGGTCCGCACGGCCGTCGAGGCCATGGCCGCGGTGCTGGGCGGCACGCAATCGCTGCACACCAACTCCTACGACGAGGCACTGGCCCTGCCAACAGAAGAGTCGGCCCGCATCGCGCTGCGTACGCAGCAGATCATCGCCGAAGAGACGGGCGTGGCCAGCACGGTTGATCCGCTCGGCGGCGCCTACGCGATCGAGGATCTGACCGACCGCATCGAGCAGGGTGCATGGGACTACATCGAGCGGATCGACGCGCTTGGCGGGACGGTAGAGGCCATCCAGCAGGGCTTCCAGCAGACGGAGATCATGCACGCCGCCTACGAGTACCAGCGCCAAGTCGAAGCCGGCGACCGGCAGGTGGTGGGCGTGAACGCGTTCGAGATGGAGGAGCCCGAGCGACCGGACATCCTACGCCTCGATCCCGAGCTGGCCCAGCAGCAGATCGCACGGCTTCAGGCCCTTCGGAAGCGCCGCGACGGGGCCACGGTGAGACGCTCGCTGGATGCTTTGAAGCGAGCCGCCGAAGGCACGGACAACTTGATGCCGCCCATCCTGAATGCGGTGCGCGCCTACGGCAGCATCGGCGAAATCTGCGACGCGCTGCGCGAGGTCTTCGGGGAGTACCAGCCGCCGAGCATAATCTAGGCGTGGTTTCGCCATCCTCGAAGAGACCCATCCGCGTTCTCGTGGCCAAGCCTGGCTTGGACGGCCACGACCGTGGGGCCAAGGTGGTGGCCATGGCCCTGCGTGATGCGGGCATGGAGGTCATCTACACCGGCATCAAACAGACGCCGGAGCAGATCGTCCGAGCCGCCATCCAGGAGGACGTGGACGTGGTCGGCTTGTCGTGCCTCTCGGGCGCCCACAATACCCTCTTT